>VXNZ01000045.1 GCA_009840355.1 Chloroflexota bacterium | reverse complement strand
CCCACCTATGAACTCGCAATTCCGCAGGTCTGAGTGCGCTGCAATTATTGTGCACCGCGGATTAGGAGTCGTGGTCGGCTCAGGTGTTAGCGTGGGAGTGGGGCTAGGGGAGTCCGCTTCCAGCATTGCTATCCTGCTGTCCAGTACGGTTATTTTGCTCTCCAGTGTGGATATTTGACCTTGTTGCGTAGCCGTAAGGGTTTCGAGCGCGGCCAGTCGGTTCAGCACATCGGCGGGCACGGTAGTCGGCGCTGGCGTAGGCGTGCGTGTTGGCGTGGATGTAGGGTAGGGAGTGGGCGTCGTTTGCCCGGGAATGGGAGTGGGCGTCACCGTCGGAGTATCCCCCGTACCAGTTGTCGGCGTAGCGGTAGGTGGTGATGCGTCCGGCAAGCCCGATACCGCAAGCGTAAAGTCGCCGGTCGCTTGAAGTTCGTAGGTGGTGGCTTCGATTGTGTAGTTGCCGGCTAAGAGGCGTTCGGATATGCGGGAGTTGGTGTTGCCGCTTATGATGTCGTCGTTTTCGCGGAGGACAGTACCGTTCGCGCCTGTGCCTTCCATCAGGTACATGTAAGTGTCGGTGTGTCGGTGGTTGATGTGAGTTCGGCGGTTATGTCTGCGTCCTCGCTCAGCGTGAAGGTGTAGAATCGGGCGTAGCGGGTTCCTGACGGTGGGTTGGTCGGCTCGGTGGGTGTGTTTTCGGAGAGGCAGGCTGCATCCCAACTTCCGGGGACAGCGCCATCGCTTGTAATCGTCTCGATGCAGGCTGATTGAGCATCCACGCCACCGATGCGAAGCAATAGGAATGCGCCGATCGCGACTATGACGGCTGCTATCAAGGCGGTTCTGGTTGATGCGATATTCATTTCCCCATCCTTCTGTTTAGGTAGAGACGAAAGATGATTCGGCACAGCCACAAAGGGAGGGAAATGCGCGGACGCATGAAAGTTGCCCCCTTGTGGTACAGGTGCGAATTGCCAAAGACACATCTTCCCGCGTAGGGCCACTCAGGGGCGCGAAGCGCACCCTGCGAAGCTCGCCCGAATAACGGGCAAGCCCCTACGCAGATTTTGTCTTTGGCGGATGGATGTTAACACGGATTGCCGGGGGACAGCAATTGCGGGTCAGCCGGACGGGAGGCTATGATTTCATCGCAATGACAGCGGTCTGTCCAACGGGATGAGTTGCTGTGCGTATGGGTCCCAGGCGCAATCCTTCCAGCTTGTATGCCCTTAGCAAAGGGGCAGCGCCTCCTTCGCCGCAGGCATGCGCGAATATTTCGCTTGTGGTGGGAATTACGCCAAGACGTCTGAGCATGGAGCCGGGAAGCATGGTGGTAACGGCGCTGGCGTCAACCAGCGCGTCCACTTCTTCAAACTGCTCGCCCTGCCGGCCGCTTACTTCGATGGTCAAATTGAGGGCACCCATGCCGCACCCCTCATATCATCCGTTCATGCCATCCACATGGAGTTGATGTTAACACTTGGCGCGATTGCTGTGGTGTCTCGCGATAAGGTGAAGGCGTAAGATTCGTGAATACACCTACCCTCGCATCACGCGTGGCAGGCGGGTTATGGCTAGGAGAGCGGCGGCGGCTATTACGGATATGCCGCCGTAGATGAAGGAGTCCGATGTGGTGCCTAAGTCCACTATGACGCCCGCTAGGAATGGCGAGAACGCGCCTAGCAATGACGCACCATATATCAGAGAGACGACTGTAGACTGCGCCTCGCCTTCTGCTACATCCATCGCCGCCGCGATGTATATCGCGTGCAATGCGTACAGGAATGCGCCCATCGCCAAGGCGATTATGCCAAACTGAATACCGGGCACTGCGATTTCCAGCAGCACTAGGTTGAACAAGAGCGGGTCGTCTGTCGGCGCATACTTGAGCGCTATCATCAGCACGCCCAGAGCCGCAGTACAAGGCACCAGCACTGCCTTGTGTCCGAGCCTGTCCGCGAGCCAGCCCATCACCGGCTGTGCGAGTATCCCAACGAACTGGATTCCCGCCATGAATAGCCCGATGACTATCGCGGATATGCCCTGGTCTTCCAGCAGGTAAACGGGCAGGAAAGCCATCATCGCGCCTTGTCCCATGCTACGCAGCGCGGTCGTTATTACCAGCATCTGCATGCCCCGCCGCCGCAGCATCGTGAACAGCTTGGAGAAATATTCCCTCAGCGACTCGGTATCCGTACTGCCAGCCGGGATGCCGCGCATCATCAGGTATATTAGCAGCCCGAATATCAGTGCGGGACCGGCGCTGATTTGCAGTACTTCGTTCCACTCGAACGCCACGAAGTACACGCCGCTGAGCAGCGCACCCGTGAGTACCGGTCCGACGAATTCGCCTACGCTGCCGCCCGTGCCGTGCCACGATATTGCGAAGCTGCGCTTGTCGGGGAACTTGCGCGAGAGTGATGCTATCGCCGGCGAGTGGTACAGCGATGGTCCTATTCCGACCAGCAACATCGCGGCGAGCATCAGCCAATAGTTCGGCGCGTTGCCGAGCAGGAAGTACGATATGCCCATCATGCCCAGCGAAATCATCAGCATCACGCCGGAGCGGTTGGCGAACCTGTCGCCGAGATAGCCCGCGACCATCGTCGTCGCGCCGCTGGTAACGCGGCCGGATGTGGTGAGCAAGCCGAACTGCGCGCCGCTAAGCCCCAAGTCGTCTTTCATCACCGCGAGCAGGACGGAGTGCATACCGGCGTTGTAGATGTGCTTGATGGCGTGTCCAAGCACAACCGTTATCGCCAGCCTGTTTCGTCCCCGCCGAACTTCTTCGGATACCATTTCAACGGCAATTTGCGACACTATCGTTCTCCCAGTGTTGGGGGTTCTTTGCCCCCGTCCTAACCTTCCCTATGAAGGAGAAGGGACTCATCCTATCTTGCCATCCTGTAAATCAACGCTAATTTCCCCGTATTGGCATTTTGAAACGCAGGATATTATACACTACCAAACAGCGTTGCTACTCCGTCCAAGTTTGCGGCGGTGGCGTCCGGCGTCTCGGCGGCGTTGCGCGGCTGTTGCAAGCGACCGGGACCTTGCAGCACGCGCACTGTGCGGAAGCCGAGCGCCTTTGCCGGGCGGATGTCGTTGTCCAGGCGGTCGCCTATCATCACGGATTCGCTGGGTGCGCAGGCTGCGTGTTCCAGCGCAAGGTGGAATATCGCGGCATCGGGCTTGCTGATGCCTACGTCGCCGGACGATACGCACACATCGAAGTAATGCGCCATCCCGTATTGGGTCAGGCGCTCTTGCGTGCCCGGAGGCTGATTGGCGATGACGCCAAGCTTGTACTCGCTATGCAGCCGTTTCAGTAGCGGCAACGTCTGCGGATATGGCGACTCCAGTTCCTTCGGATACCTGCCCGACGAGCGCACGAACGCGATCACATCTTCGTCGTCGGTGAAGGGGAGCAGCAGGCTGCGGAACGGGTTCGGGTCGAAGCGCGCGGACGCTGCCTCAAGCTCGGCGCGAAGGTCTGCGGGCGATGCCTCAATGCCGTGCTGCCCTAGCGCATCGGACACCTGCGCCAGCCGTCCCATAGCAGCGCCGTCTTCGTTGATGAGCGTGTAGCCGAGGTCGAAGAACAGCCATCGAACGCCTGTCAGGTCAAGCGGCATGCCGTAGTTCACCCGCTAGTCCCGGCTGACAGGGCGAACATTGCCGTCCGCGTCCGCCTCTAGCAGTGCGGTGAAGTCGTAGCCGCGCCGCCGCAGTTCGGCGCTGCCGCCCTGATGCCGATCGATGATGGCGAGCACCTTGACCACCTCGCAGCCCGCGTCCTCGACCGCGTCGATGGCGTGGAACAGGCTGCCGCCGGTGCTGCAAGCGTCGTCCACTACGGCGATTCGCGAGCCGGGTACAACCGTGCCTTCGATGGCGCGCTTGCCGCCGTGTTCTTTCGCCTCCTTGCGCACGATGAGGCCCGGTATGCTCGCGCCGTCGCCGTCCTGATGGCTCAACAATGCGACAGCCGCGACTATAGGGTCAGCGCCGAGCGTGGGACCGGCGATGGCATCCGCACCGCACTCGCGCAGCATGGGCAGGAAGGCGCGCGCCACATGGTACGAGCCCGCGGGGTCGAGCGTCACGATGCGCCCGTCGAAGTAGTACGAACTCGTGCCGCCCGCAGACAGGCGAAACTCGCCAAAAGTCAGCGCGCCCCTATCAATGGCGAGTTCGAGTATGATTTCGGCTTCCGTTGCGCTCACTACATCTCCTTTTGTGTTATTCCGAACAAAGAGAAAAACATTAAATTGCCTCACCTTGTCCGGGCGCTTCGCCGCTAATTTGCGCTATATCGCCGTCGGTCTCCCCCATGTTTCACCTCGCAGAAATCGGTCAGTGCGTCAGTCGGTCAGTGCGTCAGCAAGTTACGGGTCACAGTATCGGATTGGGTTGGCAGCGCCCTTTTTCCGATATTTGCCCGGCACCCGTTTCCCAACGTATTTGTTCCATACTTCAGGTCCAGCGGGGTCACCTACGAAGCCGATTCTATCGGGCGCGTCTTCACTCTCCAAAGGGAAGTGTTCTCTGGTTCCGGGAAGCCACTGTCTTGGTATGTATGCGCCTCTAACTAGCCCTCTGACGTGCGCCAAGACCAGTTTGTAACTTTTGATTCTATCTTTATGTATCTTCCAGCGACCCCTTACAGCTTCGTAAACGCCACGTTCTCTCCACATCCTTCCGATGGAGATTAGGATCAATTTTTCCTCAACTTCAAAAGGCTCCGCTCTGTACTCAGCGATGATTTCAGATGCATGTCTGGTGCCGAAGTCCCTAGACCCCTTGCCTGCTACTTTATTGACGAGTCCGGGGTAAGCATCAATCAGCGCGGCTTCGACCTCGTAAGCAGTCGATTCGCTCGCCATGCCATGGCGATGAATTATGTGTCCCACTTCCAAGCCTGCGGCTTGTATATCATTGATGCGTTGTCGTTTCTGGTCTTCTACGTAGTCTCCGTAGTCACCTTTCATGCCATTGACGTGGGCGAAGACGCGGTCGTTCTTACCTTTGCCTATGTAGAAGGTTTCGCCGTTGCGCGGGTCTATCAGACGATAAACATACCATTTCAGTTCACCTGCGACCTCATTCGGGAAATGTTTATCAGTCATATTATCCTCGCTAGGAGAAAACCTAGTACGTCTGCAAGTGCGGTATCTCCAGTTCGTCACAGATTTCCTCGAACCAGCCGATTACTTCGGTGTGCAGGATGGTGCCGTTTGCACGGCGGTCTTGCTCTTCTTCGTACTCGGCGAGTCCCGGGTACAGCACGCGCTCGCTGCCGGGCTCGGGCGGCGTCTCGCGCAGCGTGCGAAGCATCTGGTCCATGTTGTCCTTGAACTCGGCGACATCGGTGAACGCGGCGATATTGTACGCGGCGAAGTAGTGCTTGTAGCCGCTCTCGAAGTACTCCTCGTCGAACACAGCGGGAACGGAACCGGACATAAACGCGCACAGGATGTCCACAATCATCAGGAAGCCGTAGCCCTTGTGCGAGCCGTTCTCGCGCGTGCCGCCCATAGGTAGCAGGCTGCCGTAGTTCACGCCCTCGCCACCGGGAACGGGCGTCTCTTCCATAATCGGCGCGCCTTCTTCGTCGGAAATCCAGCCGGGCAGCAGGTCGGAGCCGACTCTGCGCGCGAGTGAGAACTTGTTGCCGGCAATCTGCGATGTGGCGGCGTCGAACAGCAGCGGCGCTTCGGTGTTCGCAGGCGCGGCAATGGATATTGGGTTCGTGCCGAAGCGTCCTTCCGCGCCGAATGTGGGCAGGACGCCCCTGCCGGCGGATGTGGCGCACATTCCGACCATATCCTGCTGCGCGGCTAGCATGGAGAAGTGCCCGACAGCGCCGAGGTGCGCGCCGTTGTTCATCGTTACCACGCCGAATCCGACATCGCGCGCCTTCTCGATGGCGATGTTCATCGCGCGCTTGCCCAGCACGACGCCAAGCCCCTTGTCGGCGTTGATGACCGCCGTGCCGCGTGTCTCGCGCTCGATGCGCCAGTCCGGCTGCGGGTTGACCTGCCCGCTGGTGTACTGGGTAACATACGCGCGCAGCATATTGGAAACGCCGTGAGTCTCCACGCCGCGCAGGTCGGTCATGGACAGTACTTCCGCCGCTTCCGCCGCATCGGATTCCGAGTTGCCCATCTTCTCGAATATCGCCTGAATCACGATTTGGAGCGACTCGATGGGAACGCGCACTTCGTCTTGCTTGGGTACTTTGAATCGTTCGAGCATGTCTTACCTCGCGATGTTAGTATGCCGGCGCGTTGATATGCCGGTCAGTGTGTTTCACTTACGCAGAATAGCACAAGAATAGCAGTAATTTCGCCAAATCTCATCGTATCACGAAAGCGTGCTATAATTCTGCCCGTTCGCCCAGTATGGGGAACTAACATCGATAGACAGGATGGGGCAAAGTCGTATTTTACAACCAAGAATCGAACGCAAAGAGCTAAACGCATAAAGGAGGAAGACACCAATGGGTGAGAGCGGAATAAGAGTCAGCTACGGGAAGTATGTCTATGAGCATGTGCCGGGATGGGGCGCCCTGCCCGACGGTTGGGAGTGGAATCACGCGGTCGGCGTCGCGGTCGATGGGCAGGATCGTGTTTTCGTGTACAACCGCAGTGATCACCCGATTATAGTGCTGGACACTGAAGGCAATGTGCTGAACAGCTGGGGCGAAGGGCAGTTCGGCTCGGCGCACCACATCGAAGCGGGTCCCGACGGCAGCCTGTACACTACGGACATCGGCGACCACACGGTGCGCAAGTGGACGGCGGACGGCGAGCTGCTGATGACGCTCGGCACGCCGAATGACCCGCCGGAGATGTTCAGCGGCGAGCCGTTCAACCGGCCGACGGACATCGCGATTGCGGCGGACGGTTCGCTGTACATCGCGGACGGCTACGGCAACGCTCGCATCCACCACTACACGGCGACAGGCGAGCGCATACACTCGTGGGGCGAACCGGGCGAAGGTCCGGGGCAGTTCCGAATCCCGCACGCCGTCTGCATCAGCAGCGAGGGCAACATCTACGTCGCAGACAGGGAGAACAGCCGCATACAGGTGTTCACGCCGGACGGGCAGTTCATTAGCGAATGGGGCGGCGTGCATCGCCCAGACCACATCGTGCAGGGACCGGACGGCGACATGTTCGTAACGGACTTGGGCTTCTTTCAGGGGCTTGGACCAGACCAGCCTAAGTCAAACGCACTGTCGCATCCAGCCGGCGTAAAGATAATGACGCCGACAGGTCAGTGGCTAGGTGGCTGGGGCATGAGCTCCGACACGCCGGGCGACATAATCGCCGGCCACGCCGTAGCAATGGACTCCAAAGGGGACCTCTATGTAGGTGAAACCCTAGACGGCGCCAGAGTGCAAAAGTTCGCGCGGGTGGCGTAAGCGCAAGCCCGACGGTGATAGATAGCCGATGAAACGGCTAACACGAAAAAGAGCAGGGCAGGTTATTGAGCTTGTCCTGCTCTTTTTCGTTGTCCTGTCCCCTTTTGGGAGAAAATTAGATGAGGGCAAAGCGAATTATTAGGCGGTAACAGATTCCTGGGAGTCGCCAGAAATCAACTGTATTGCATAGCGGCCGCCGCCGCGGCAGCAAAACCAGGTAGCAGAAATGTGATCCTGTCTATCTTCTCGTCATGGGATTTGTAATTGCCGTCTATCTTAGTGTCGGTTGCCTGATGACGTGCGTCGCTGCGGCGCCCGTTCTCGCGGACTTTGCCAACCGACACCCTCAAGTTTGGGATTGGCGGGAGGATGGATTCTTGCTGCGCACGCGTACCGGGCTACCGCACGCGGTATATCAACGAGTCGCCGTTGGGGGAGGCGAATACGCGGTCGGCTATGGCTTCGAACTTTGCCATGCCTTCTGTGCCGTATAGGTCGCGCTCGCGGTGGCCGATGTACACATAATTGATGTCGTACTTGTACAAGATGAGCTGCGCCTCCGCGGGGTCGAGAGTGGAGTAGATGCGCTCCACTTCCGCGGCGCGCTCGTCGAAGTACTGGTCGCGCAGCGCTCGAGAGACATCCGCGCTGTCGGCGTCGAACCGCTCCCAGCCGCCGCGCCACTGCCGCTGATGCCCGAGCCAATTGACGATTGTCGGCAAGCCCGTGCTGCGCGAGACTAGCGCCCAGTCTCCCCATTCACCGACCGCCTCCACGATTGCGGCGTCCGGCGGCGCGTTCTGCTTCAGCCAATCGATCGCCGCGTACTCGGCAGGGTTGTACTGCCGCACGAACTCCAAGCCGTCCAAGGTACGTCCGAAAGACGGCGTCTCCGGTTTGGTCTTTATCCCGGCGAGCGGGTAGTACAGTGATCCCAGCAGCAGCGCCACAAACGCCGCTGCCCAGATGTACGCAAAGAATCTGCCCCAACCCATCCTTCTGCGAATGGTGCGCATCCAATAGTACACGGCGAACGCGGACGCCGCCGACAGCAGTATCCACGCCTGATAGTAGAGCTTGAACACCGTGTTACCGCGGTTGTTGAAGAAGTCGCGGATAAACAGGAACTCCGCGCCGATTATCAGCCCCAATCCCAGCACGGCGAGCAGCGTGGCGAACAGCCTGCCGCCTTCGCGTTCCTGCCGCGCCAGATTGAGCGCATTGTAAACACCTATCGCTGCCAGCGCCGTCAGCGGCGATATGCCGAAGAATCGCGCGACCGCCTCGCCCACGCTGCCGTCGCTGGGCAGGTACGCGAGCGACCAGAGCAGCCACGGCACGAACGCCAGCGCCAGCGCCGTGATGCCCTGCGCCGCCCAGTCGCGCTGCACGGTTGTCTGCCAGAATGTAGCCAGCAGGAACGGCGCAACCGCTGTCAGGAACAAGCCCCACACGATGAACATGTGAATCGCGCGGGTGTGCGTAACCACCACGCCGATGCCCTCTACTGTCGCGTCGATATTCAGCAGGTATGGCGAGTACATCAGCACGGCAAGCGCGACAATTGCAAGCCCAACAGGGAAAATTGCGCTGCCGAACGACTGCCAAACGCCGTTGCCCTCGCGGTATGCGGTAAGCGCGAGCACGCCGATTAGCATCGCGGCGAATGTAGGCATGTCCCATAGGTTGTTGAATCCAAGCCCGCCCAGAACCATCGCGGCTGTAAGGATGATGGCATAAGGATATACGCTGCGATATTCGCGCCAGAAGCAAGATGGCAAGCGATAGAAGTTCATCGATATACCTACGAAGAGCGCGATGAACGGGATAGACATCACATGCGGGTGCATATCGCCTAGCATAAAGCTGAAGAACGGGAACTCTTGAATCGTGTTGTCGATGAAGTACATGCCGTCGAAGGTATTGATGACGCGGCTCGCGTGGAACCACCACCAGTGCTCGGTCGGTGCCCATCCTACCGGCGGCATCTCGTTGGGCCCGTCCACGCCGCTGATGCGAATCCAGTCATACAACCCCTGCGCCCCCATCCCATTAAGCCGCATAAACTCCAGCACACCCTCAAGGTTGGACACAACCCCAAGCAGCACCGTGGCGATAACGCCGGCGACGATGGCGAGGTTCGTGTTCTTGTGCGCGCCTTCCGAAGGGGTTATGGAATGGGACGCTGCCGCTGCGCCGTTCTGCGATTCGTCGGCGTTGGTCGCGGGAGTAATGGCACTCGATGATTCGTCGCCTGATGACGCTCTCGCAGGCGCGGCGTTTTCGGGCGATTCGTCATCGCCGTTTGCAGACACGCTACCTGCGTCTTCGTCATCCGTGTCATCGTCAACCACGCTGTCGGTATCGCTGTGCGGCCGGTCGCTATTCGCAGGATGCGCAGCGCCGGGCTTTGTCAAGACATGGAATGCGGTGTTCAGCCGCGCCATGTTGACGACTAGACCGAATATGCCCGCCGCCGCCATCGCGGGGATGAGCGCCATAGCAAGGTTGTACGAAATGTTCGACTGCACGGCGGCTATCTGACTGACCGCGCCCATCATCCAATAGCCGAAGTAGTAGTAGCTGACGGATTCGCCGCGCAGCCAGGGGTCTTCCGGCTGCCCGACGACAGAGTTCATCGATGCGCTGAGCAGTGCCAGGTCCATCGGCTGCTCAGTATGATTGATGAACGGGTCGGACGCGCGAAAGAGCGCCCATCCGATGAAGAACACGAGGAATATCGCCTCTGCGACGGCAAGAGTGCGCCACTCGCGGACGATAAAGTCTCGCAGGTCGTCGCGGTGTCGGTATGCGAGGTATGCGGACGCGGCGGCGAGCAAGAGTACGAGGGCGATGGCAGTGGGCTGCGCGGTGGGGATATGTGCCAGTCCGAGAACCCAGAACAGGTAGGAGACGAGCAGAATGCCAAGCGGTTTGCCGAGAGTAAAGCCCCTATCGGCAAGTTTAGGGAGAAGGCAGAAGGCAAGCGGAAAAGCCGCCAGCCCAATGAACTCTACGGCAATAAACCATCGAAGGGCGTCAAGCATAGTGGGGGTATTGTACTATGGGTGGGGGT
>VXNZ01000044.1 GCA_009840355.1 Chloroflexota bacterium | reverse complement strand
GATATTGAGTATAGCAGGACTTGGTTATCTTGTCAACCTTTCCGTATAATTCCCTTGGATTTCCTGCTCGGCGACCTGAACTACTTCCAGAGCGCGTACGACGGCTTCGACCTGCTCCGGACTGAGCGAATCTATTATCATTTGCGTGCGGTCCTCCGAGAGTCGCCAGAACTGGTAGACGGTGCTGCGTCCACTATCGGTCAGGTCGCACAGGACCACTCGCCTGTCGTCCGGGTCCGCAAGTCGCCCGACTAGGCCCTTCTCCGCAAGGCGGTCCACGACGGAAGTGGTTGCGGACAGCGCTCTGCCCAAGTGCGAGGATATGGCACCCATTCGCATGGGGCCTTGTTCTTCCAGCAACATCAGAGTTCGCAGTTGTGGAATGGTCAGGCCCAGGTTTTCCCAAGCGTCCAGACGGTGCAAATGCATCTGCCGGTTGAGAAACTCTGCCGCCGCTATGAATCGTGCCGTCAGCTCTTGACTGTGTGTATCATCCATTGTGTTTGCCGCCCAGACTCGAAGCCGTTTCAGTGAAGCGTCCGCTTGCCAAAAGTCAAATCTATATCAAGTGAAACGGCAAGCTAATACTGCCGCCATTTCTTAATGCCCCTGAAATATCAGAAGTGTGCATGATTTCCGTTTGTATTTTCCCTTGGTGGGGGAAGGCTAGGATGCGGTGCATTGGCTCGAATTGACTGTGCCTAGCCCTACGAGGTCTGCTCCGCGCTTGATATTACCACAATTACGCCTTCGTGTTGCGACACATTTTCGCCAGATGAGCCGTCGTCATACGGTAATTGCCGCCAATAGTCGCCAACCAGCAAAGTTATGGATGTGTTATTCTTTTCACAATAATTTCTCCCGGACGGCGAGGTTGGGACGAGTCTAGGCGGCATGAGACAAGGAAGTAGTAACCCATGACTATCAACGAAGAATCGGCATTGTCTAACTTCATTCAGCAGGCAATCAACGACGACAACGAATCCGGCAGGTTCGACCGGCGCGTTCACACCCGTTTCCCGCCCGAACCGAACGGCTACCTGCACATCGGGCACGCCAAGTCCATCTGCCTGAACTTTGGTTTGGCGCGCGACTTCGGCGGGCTGTGCAACCTGCGCTTCGATGACACGAACCCCACAAAGGAAAGCGTCGAATATGTCGAATCGCAGAAAGAGGATGTGCGCTGGCTGGGCTTCAACTGGCACGACCGCGAACTCTACGCATCCGACTACTTCGACGAACTCTACGAATTCGCCAAGCAGCTCGTGCTAGACGGCAAGGCGTATGTGGACAGCCTCAGCCAGGACGAGATACGCGAGTATCGCGGCACGCTGACCGAGCCGGGCAGGGAAAGCCCTTACCGCGAGCGCTCAGTCGAAGAGAACATTGATCTGCTGGAGCGCATGAAAGACGGCGAGTTTCCGGACGGCGCGCATGTGCTGCGCGCCAAAATCGACATGGCATCGCCCAACATCAACATGCGCGACCCCGTGATGTACCGCATACTCAACACCGAGCACCACCGCACCGGCGACAAGTGGTGCATATATCCGATGTACGACTTCGCGCACGGGCAATCCGACTCCATCGAGCACATCACGCACTCCATTTGCACGATGGAATACGAAGATCATCGCCCGCTGTACGACTGGTTCTTGGGAGAACTGGGCATGTACCAGCCGCGCCAGATAGAGTTCGCGAGGCTAAACCTGAGCCATACCGTGCTTAGCAAGCGCCGTCTATTGCGCCTAGTCGAAGGCGGCTATGTGAACGGCTGGGACGACCCGCGAATGCCAACGATTGCCGGCTTTCGCAGGCGCGGCTACACGCCGGAGGCAATCCGCGACTTCTGCGACAGAATAGGCGTGGCGAAGAACGCCGCCATCATAGACATCGCGCTGTTAGAGCACAGCCTCCGCGGTCATCTGAACAAGACCGCGCCGCGCGCCATGGCTGTTATCCGTCCGTTGAAGGTCGTCATCACCAACTACCCCGAAGGAGAAACAGACTGGCTGGATGCCGTGAACAATCCTGAGGATGAGACCGCCGGCACGCGCAATGTCCCGTTCTCGCGCGAACTGTACATCGAGCGCAATGACTTTATGGAAGACCCGCCGCGTAGGTTCTATCGTCTCGCGCCCGGACGCGAAGTACGCTTGCGCTACGGCTACTTCATCAAGTGTGAGGGAGTAGTGAAGGACGATGACGGCGAGGTGATAGAACTGCGTTGCACCTATGATCCGGAAACGCGAGGCGGCAGCGCGCCGGACGGACGCCGCGTGCGCGCCACGCTGCACTGGGTTTCCGCCGCGCACGCGATAGATGCCGAGGTGCGCCTCTACGACCACCTGTTCACGCGCTGGAACCCCGACGAAGAAGCCGACGACGGCGCGGACTGGCTGTCGCTCCTGAACCCGGAATCGCTGGTAGTCGTCGAAGCCGCCAAACTCGAACCGGGCCTTGCGGATGCGTCTCCGGGCAGCCGCTATCAGTTCGAGCGGCAAGGCTATTTCTGCGTGGACACGCGCGATACGATGTCCGGCAAGCCCATTTTCAATCGCACAACAACCCTGCGCGACACATGGGCACGGGTGCAGCGCTCGCAGTCCAACCGCTGACGGCCCACGCCGTTTACACATCGACACCACGCTGATTAAATGAAAATGAGAGTTAAGTGCAAACAGAAGATTCCCGGGCGCATCAATACAATGACAAGAGGGCGACGAAGACACCGAGCGCGTGCCGGCACTCAGAATAGATAGTGTCCGGGGCATGGACAAAATGACAGGGGCGGTTTAACTTAGAACCGCCCCTGTTGTTGATTGGGAGGACTTATCCGCCCACCTCACTCCTTACTCCTTCGGGTCAACCTCACGGTATTCGCCTTCGACGGTGCCGTCGTCCGGCGGCATGTCGCCGGGAGCCGCGCCGGGCTGGCCGGGCGCTCCTGTTTGGGCGTACACTGCCTGACCGAGCTGCTGTATCGCCTCTTGCAGTTCGTTGGACGCAGTGGTAATCGCGGCTATGTCGCCTCCACTCAGGGCTGCGCGTACTGCGGCAATTTTGCTTTCTGCCGTGGACTTCAGGTCTGCCGGCAGGTTGTCTGTGTTGTCCGCAATCAGCTTTTCCGCGCTGTATGCCAAGTTCTCGGCGTTGTTGCGTGTGGTCGTATCTTCGCGGCGGCGCGCGTCTTCCTCGGCATGCATCTCGGCGTCGCGCACCATCTGGTCGATTTCACTTTGCGCCAAGCCGCTGCTCGCCGTGATGGTGATGCGCTGCTCCTTGCCTGTGCCCTTGTCCTGCGCGGACACGTTCAGGATGCCGTTCGCATCGATGTCGAATGTAACTTCGATCTGCGGCACACCCCTCGGCGCGGGCAGTATGCCGTCGAGGATGAACCTGCCGATGCTCTTGTTCTCAGCCGCCATGCTGCGCTCGCCCTGCACCACATGCACCTCAACGCTCGGCTGATTGTCCGCTGCGGTGGTGAATGTCTCGCTCTTCGCCGTCGGGATTGTCGTGTTGCGCGAGATAAGCGTGGTGGACACGCCGCCGAGCGTCTCGATACCTAGGCTGAGCGGAGTAACGTCCAGCAGCAGAATATCCTGCACTTCGCCTTGCAGCACGCCTGCTTGTATCGCTGCGCCAATCGCCACTACCTCGTCCGGATTGACGCCCTGATGCGGCTCTTTGTCGAACAGGTCCGTTACGACCTTTTGCACCGCAGGCATGCGCGTCATGCCGCCCACAAGGATTACTTCGTCAATTTCGCCCACGCTCACGCCGGCGTCTGAGATCGCCTTCCTGCAAGGGTCAATCGTGCGCTGTACGAGGTCGGCGACCAGCTGCTCCAGCTTGGAGCGCGACAGGCTCATTACCAGATGCTTGGGGCCGGATGCGTCCGCGGTGATGAACGGCAGGTTTATCTCGGACTGCATCAGCGTGGAAAGTTCGATCTTCGCGCGCTCCGCCGCCTCGCGCAGACGCTGTAATGCCATGCCGTCCTGCTTCAGGTCGATGCCCTGCTCGCGCCGGAACTCTTCCACAATCCAGTCCACGATGCGCTCGTCGAAGTCGTCGCCGCCCAGGTGCGTGTCGCCGTTCGTCGCCTTGACTTCAAACACGCCCTCGCCGATTTGCAGCACAGTGATGTCAAATGTACCGCCGCCGAGGTCATATACCGCGATAGTCTCGTCGGTCTTTTTGTCCAGCCCGTAGGCTAACGATGCCGCCGTCGGCTCGTTGATGATGCGCAGCACTTCTAGCCCGGCGATGCGGCCCGCGTCCTTCGTTGCGTTGCGTTGGCTATCGTTGAAGTACGCCGGTACGGTGATGACGGCTTGGTTGATGCTCTCGCCAAGCTTTGCCTCGGCGTCCTGCTTCAGCTTTTGCAGCACCATCGCGGAGATTTCCGGCGGCGCGTGGTTCTTGCCGCCCATTACGACATAGGCGTCGTTGTTCGTATGCTGCACTACCTTGTAGGGCAGCAGCGACAGGTCGCGCTGCACGCTGTCGTCCTCGAAGCGCCTGCCCATCAGCCGCTTCACTGAATAGACCGTGTTCTCCGGGTTCGTTACCGCTTGGCGCTTGGCGGTCGTGCCTACATAGCGCTCGTTGGATCGCGTGTTCAAACCCACGACCGACGGTGTAGTCCGCCCGCCCTCTGCGTTCTCCACCACACGCGGCTCGCCCGCTTCGATCACCGCCATGCACGAGTTCGTGGTTCCGAGGTCGATTCCGAGTATATTTGCCATCTATGTTTCTCCTGAAAAATAATAGCTTGAATGAGTTCTGTGTCTGATGAATGATGTGTGTCAGGGTCTATTGCGAACTTGACTGATCGTTCGATTCTGTTTGCGCGTCCTGCGCGGATTTCGCGACGATGACCTGCGATGCACGCAACACTCGGTCGTGCAATCGATAGCCGTCTCGGAATACTTGAATGATAGAGCCGTCTTCGGCGTCGGGCGATTCCAAGTAGTGCACCGCTTCGTGCTCATAAGGATCGAACTGTTTTCCGTCCGCCTCTATCTTACTGACGCCTTCGGATTCCAGCAGATGGTCGAGATTGCGCTTGACCAGCATCAGCCCTTCTTGCCAGCCCGCTGCCGCCGCGTCTTCGGGCAGCATGTCTATCGCGCGCTCGAAGTCGTCCACCACGCCTAGGAACTTCGCCAACAGGCTGGCATTCGCGTTGCGCTGCAGTTCCTGGCGCTCTTCGTCCACGCGCCGCCTGTAGTTGACCAAGTCCGCCTGCGCGCGCTGCGCCATCGCCTTGAACTGGTCGCGTTCGCGTTCCATTTCGTCTTTCGCTTCAGGAAGCGTCTGCGTTTCCATCTCCGAAAGCACTTGGCGCAGTAATTCTTCGCTGCTGTCCGGGGCTGGCGCGTCTTCTTCTTGTCTCTCTTCGCTGCTCAATTCTTGTCCTCCGTGATTGCTGTGTCCGATTCTCTTATGTCTGCCCGTGCAGCATGCCCAGCATCTCGTCGATGCTGTCGTCAAGCGACTGCCGGAGTTCCTCGCCTTCGAGGTTTCGCACTTTGGCTTTCATCTGCAACAGCCTGTTGAACAAGAGCAAGGTGAGCTGCACGCCGGCGAGGTTCAATCCCATATCGCCGACGAGATGCTTGATGAGCCGCAGCCGTGCTACATCTTCGTCCGAGTACAGACGCAGCATGCCCACGGTGCGGGACGGGCGCACGAGTCCGATGCGCTCGTACTTGCGCAGCGTCTGCGGATGCATTTCGAGGATGCGTGCCGCCACGCTGATGATATAGACGCCATCCAGTTGCTCGCTTGCATGCCGGTGTCTGTTCATGTTCCCTCCCGCGATGCAGCACGACTGACGAAAGCACTCGTGCTATGTCGCCGTTCTGCTAACCTATCGCCATTTCACTCGTTATATTATACGCAACGCCTACTGCAAATTGCAGATATTGTCGTAGATGCATTAGGCGCTGTTGCTACAAGGCATTGGCAATCGTTGAATATAGAAGCACTATTCGATGTATAGTTTATATCTTGACACGATGCGTGTCAATATTATATCATTATTCGTGTAGTTGCAGATGAACGCAATCTGCTAAATACAAGCGTCAAGACAGGAAAGAAATAAGTGAGGTGGCAAATGGCTGTGTACCTGAAGTCCTGCAACCGCTGCGGCGGCGACATGAATTCCAATCGCGACATCTACGGCGAGTATCGCATGTGCATCCAGTGCGGCAACGTGATAGACATCCCGAGAGAGTCCGACCTCTTCTCGCTAAAACTCGCCGCCCAAGCCGGCAAGAAGAAGGCAGCATAGCTCCGGAATCTAACGAGCGCCCGTTCCATCCGGCGCCAAATTGACGGCAGCTTGATGGCAAAAGCAAAGCCCCTCTCCAATATGAGAGGGGCTTTTTCACATCCCAGTGTCGGTGGCTAGTCAAGCCGCCTCCCGTCGCGTGCTACCACTCTACCTGTTCGCATTTCCAGAGTGCCTGTAACAGTCGGATGCAGAAACGCTTCCTTGAATGTGTTGAACACTAGAGTGGTGGTAGCGACCGGGCAATTCGGGGTGCCAAGTCTGTGATTAGCCGTCGTGTCCAAGTTCGCAGCTGCGCTTTTGGATTTCGATGTGGTTTGCATAGACACCCTCCCTTCTCGCAACATACCCAAGCCTAACGCAAATCAGCAGGTAGTTTTTCAACTCGTTGTCCGACTGACGCGCTGATAGACTGACAAACTACTGTCTCTACATCAACTCATCCCAGAAACGCTGCTCCTTCCACGGATCGCCTTCCATGTGATAGCCGCGTATCTCCCAGAAGCCGGGCCGGTCCTCGGTCATGAACTCCAGCCCGTTCACCCACTTCGCGCTTTTCCAGCCGTAGCGCTTTGGCACGACCAGCCTCAGCGGACCGCCATGCGCCTCGGCGAGCGGCTCGCCGTCGTGCGCCCACGCGAACAACACATCGTCGTCGGTTATCACATCAAGCGCCAGATTCGTCGAATAGCCGCCGTAGCAGTGCGCCATCACATGCGTGACATCGGCATTCGGCTTGACCAGCTTCATCACATCGTTGAACGCCACGCCTTCCCAGGTGTTCTTCAGCTTGCTCCACTGCGTTACACAGTGAAACTCAGCGTCCAGTTTGATGTGCGGAAGCGCGGTGAACTCTTCCCAGTTGAGCGTAATCTCTTCCTCGACATTCCCGAATACTCGAAACTGCCAAGTGTCCAGGCTGATGCGCGGCGTGGAGCCGTATGTCAGTATTGGGAACTTCTCTGTAACGAACTGACCCGGCGGCGTGTCGTCCTCCAATGTAGGCATTCGCCTGCGGTTGATTCGTCCCAGCTTGTTCAGCATGCTGTTGTCCTCCATTAGAATGTCTTGAATTTCTCGGGCTTCTACCCTGCACTTATTTAGATGCAGTTTCAGGCATAACGGCGCATGGGCGATAGCGTTGCCAATAGTGTACACTAATTCGCGGCTTTGAATGGACAGCGATGCCCACTGGCAAACGATCTGGATTGGCAGTGTTGAACTAACCTGTTGGAGCGGCGATGAACGAACTGGTCGAAGAGATGCTGCGCGGCGCGTATGACTTGCATGTGCATGCAGCGCCGGACGGCAGCCAACTGCGCCGCATGGACGCGCTGGAAGTCGCCCGTTGCGCCTACGAAGCCGAGATGGGTGGGTTCGTGCTCCGGTCGCAAGACTACAACACCGTGCCGCTGACATACGCGCTCAACCAGATGTACCCTGGCTTGAGTGTATTCGGCTCGATAACGCTCAACAGCGCAGTAGGCGGCATAAACCCGGACGCCGTGCAAGTCGCCGCCGGACTGGGTGCGCAAGTAGTCTCGATGCCCTCACAGGACTACAATAGGGTCAGAGTAACCGACGACAACGGGAACTTGACCGCCGGCGTCCGAGAAGCGCTAGAAATCATAGCCGCCAACGATATGACTCTTGTATCAGGGCGCATATCGTCATCGGAAGCAATCGCACTTTTCGCCGCTGCGAAAGACGCCGGCATCGAGCGCCTGATAGCCACACCGCACACCTTCGCAGTCGCCACACCCGACGAGCAACACCGTATAATCGCGCTCGGCGCCTATGCCGAGTTCGCCTTTCTCGCATGCATGCCATCGCGAGCCACAATGACACCGCAGCAGCTCGTCAAGACAATCCGTGCCATAGGCGCGCGCCATTGCATCATCACAACCGCTTTAGGTCAATGGCAAAACCCACCGCCCGCCGAAGGTATGCGAATGGCAATCGCCGCGCTGCTAGATTGCGGAATGCCGCCCGCCGAAGTGTCCGTGCTGGTCAAGGGGAACACTGCGGCGCTGTTGGGCAAGTAGCCGTCGTAGGCGCATCATCCGGTCGCATAGGTGCGGAGTGGCGCATTACTCCGCTACGGCAGTCTCGGCAGCACTTCTTCGCTCATCAGCGTTAGCGAGTTTAGCCACTGCTGGCGATTGTCTTCCCAGTCGTGGCATAGCATTAGCAGCGTGCCGAAGCCGCCTACTTCGTCGTGCAGCTTGCGCAGCTTGTGCGTAACCTCGTCCGGGTCGCCGACTATCCATAGGTTTTCCAGCATGTATTCGGGTGTCAACTCTTCGTCCGGCATGTTTGGGTCGATCTTCAAGCCGTCCAAGCCTCTGCCGCTGCCCAGCAGGGGGATCCAGTAGTCGGTGAAGAAGCGGCCAAAGGTGTGGAACGCCTCTTCGCGTGCCTTGTTGCCGTCTTCCGCGACATGCACCTCGCGGGAGATGCGCCAGTCTTTGCGCGACGCCGTGATTTTGCTCTTGGCGGCGCCCTTTGTTACTACCTGCCAGTGGCTCGGCAGGAATGTGTCGTGCAGGAAACAGGTGCTCAACGGCATCCAACCGCGCTCGCCGACAATCTCCAGCGTGCCTGAGAAGGGACTGCTGCCCGCGACCGCGACGGGCGGATGCGGCTTCTGATACGGCAGCATGTGAAAGCCAAGCCTACGCTCCGGCACGGCTTCCGGCAGTCTGCCGTCGTAGAACTTACTGTCGTACTCGAAAGGCTCCCCTTCCCATATCTTCAGGATGAGGTCAACTGCCTCGTACAGGCGCTCGCGCGGTTCGCCGAGTTCGGTGTCCAGCCCGAACAGCTCGGTGTCGGTCGATGGTCCGCCCGATCCGATGCCTAGATAGATGCGCCCCTTCGCCATGTGGTCGAGCATGGCGATGCGGTGCGCGACATGCGCCGGGTGATGGTAGTGTAGCAGCGACACGCCCGTGCCGAATTTCATCTGCTGCGTAACGCCCAACGCCCGCGCGATGAACAACTCCGGCGACGGCATGTTTTCCCACGGCAGCGTGAAATGCTCGCCAACCCAAGTCTCGCTGTAGCCCAACCTGTCCGCGTGCGCCATCAGCTGAAGGTCTTCTTCGTAAGTCTCGTAGTGAGGTCTGTGTGGGTAGTGCAGGGGCATCAGAAAAAGGCCTAGTTCCATGGCAGTCCTCCCTGTCAGGCGCAATTTGCAGCATCGTCGTCAGCGCCGAATTATAGCACACCCCCCTGTGCGAATTGGCGGGCACAATCGACCGGATGGACAAGATATGTAGGAAAAGGTGAATGCCAATTCACTCAGTCCCTTGTACCAGCTAGGGAAAAGGAACTATCGAAGACGCTGTATGCGAATGCGCGAAGACCACACCATCGATTGTGATATAGTCTGTTGCGAAGCAAACTGAATCTTGTAACTGCAAGCGAGAATCACATGGCGGACGGTCTGCTGAAAGGTATCAGAGCGCTAGAGATTGGCGAAGGGGTGTCCGTGCCGTACTGCGGCAAGATTCTGGCGCAGCTCGGCGCGGAAGTCGTCAAGGTCGAGCCGCTTGAGGGCGACATCGCGCGGCGTATGGGCCCCTTCCCCGGCGATGAGCCGCATCCGGAGAAGAGCGGCGTGTTCCTCGCGCTGAACGCCAACAAGCATGGCGTAACGGTGGACATTGATGCCGAAGGCTGTCCTGACGCGATACGCCGACTTGCGCGGGCATCCGACATCGTGATAGAGAGCATGCCAATAGGCTGGCTTGACGAAAGACAACTGGGATACGCGCATCTCATCGAAGACAACCCTGCGCTCATTATGACCTCGCTTTCGCCATTCGGGACTTGGGGACCTTATGCAGGTTATCGGCTTACCGAGCTGACGCTTTTTCACATGAGTGGGCAGGCACACAGCCTCCTTGGACCAGTTTCGGACACGGATAGCGAGCCGCCGATTCGCGCCGGTGGGCATCAAGCCGAACTTGTCGCCGGAATGTCGGCTGCGACTGCCACACTGATGGCGCTCTTTCGCCGGCGGATGAGCGGCGAGGGCTGCCACATCCAATCGTCCGCGTACGAAGCGATGGCAACGCATCTCATCAGCGCGCTTGCGAGTTGCGCCTTCGATCAATCGCCGCCGTCGCGTTCAATATCAGAAGTCCGAGAGGCGGCGACCGGCGGCGTGGTGTCCGCTGTTGGCGGCATATTGCCGTGTAATGATGGCTATGTCGCAATCTCGCCGCGCGAAGACGCGCAATGGCAACGCTGGGTCGAGCTGATGGGCAGTCCCGATTGGGCGAGCGAAGACCGCTTCTTAACGCGCGAAGGTAGGGAAGGCAACTTCGCCGCCTTGTGGGAATTGGTCGGCGATTGGACACGCCATCGTTCCAAGCACGACATCGCGCGGATGGGGCAGGAGCGGCGCATCCCTTGCTTTCCGGTGAACACGGTGCACGATCTGTTTAACGACCTGCACCTGAAGGAGCGCGGTTTCTTCAAGACGATAGAGCACCCGATAGCCGGCGCGCTTCAATACCCGGGCACGCCGTACAATCTGCCCAGCACGCCGTTGCCATTGGCTGAACGCCCCGCGCCGCTGCTCGGCCAGCACAACGAAATCTACTTGCGCGAGGACGCCTAGCCATGCACGACAACCTGCCCGATACAGCCGTGCCCGGACAATCCCTGCCGTTGACCGGCGTGCGCGTGCTTGACCTTAGCTGGATAATAGCCGGCCCCACTGCAACGCGCTTTCTCGCGATGATGGGCGCGGAGGTCATAAAGGTGGGCAGCGCGCGCCGTCCGGATCCGTCCACGCGAGGTGCACCGTTTCAAGCATACAACCAGTCCAAACTCTACGCCGCGCTGAATATATCGCGTCCGGAAGGCTTGGAACTCGCGCTGTCCCTCGTCTCATTGTCGGATATTGTTGTGGAGAACTTCGCGGCAGGCGTAATCGAACGGCTTGGGCTTGGCTACGACGCGCTGCGACAGGCGAAATCGGACATTATCATGGTGTCGTCGTCCGGCACTGGGCACTCCGGTCCGGACAAGGACTATGTGGCATACGGCAGTCTGCTACAGTACTACACCGGCTGGAACTCCATTTCCGGCTATCCGAATTCCGAGCCGATCAAGGGTGGGCTGTGGGCTGATCCGTGGGTCGGCATGGAACTCGCGATGATTGCCACTGCCGCGCTCAACCACCGTGCCGCCACCGGCGAGGGAAACTACATCGACTTCTCCATGGCGGAGGCGCTGACGGCAAGCCTTCCGGAAGCGCTGCTCGACTACCAGATGAACGACCGTGTGCCGCAACCGATGGGCAACGCGGACACGCACCACGCGCCGCATAATGTCTATCGCTGCAAGGGCGATGACCGCTGGCTTGCGATAGCCGTGCGGACCGATGACGAGTGGTGCCGGCTCTGTACCATCATCGGCAGACCGGATTTGGCAGATGACATTTCGTTGTCCGGCGCACACGGCAGGCGCGACCACGCTGCACTCATCGATGCCGCAATCACCGAATGGACGCGCAAACACGACGACTACGACGCCATGCAAATCCTGCAGGACGCCGGCATATCCGCCGCGCCGTACTTAGATCCGCAGCGCGTCTTCACTGATTCACAATTGCGCGAAGGCGGCTTCTTCACCGCACTTACGACAAGCGATGGAGAACGGCGCGACCTGCCCGCGTTAGGCTGGCGCTTCGATGGCGGTCCCGCGCCGCGCATCACCGCCGCGCCCGTATTAGGGCAGCACAATGCCTATGTGTACGGCGAATTGCTAGGGCTGTCCGATGATGAAATTCATGACTTGATTGAGCGGCAAATCATATACTAGGACGATTTATCAGATACCAATCCAATGATGTGGGTTAGTTCAGAATGTAGCGTGAATGCACCTTCGGGCGTCATAATCCCCATCCTGACCATTCCGCATCAAGGCGGAAGGGACTTTGGACAAACCGACCTACCAACAAACTGACCTACTTAAACACTGACCAACTCATGAGGTACAACAATGGCAGTTCAATATGAAAAGCAGGGCGCTATCGCCTATGTAACGATTGACAATCAGCAGAAGGCGAATATTCTCGACCGGCAGACTTCGGACGAAATGGCGGAAGTGTGGAAAGAAGTCTGGGACGATTGGAATGTGCGCGTGGCGATTCTGACCGGCAAGGGCGACCGGCACTTCTGCGCCGGGCACAATCTCGCCACTAGACCGGACATCACCGTCGAAGAGCGCGAGCGTATCCGCGCCGAAGCCGTGTTCTGGCCGCCGTCCGGCACGGTGAACGGCGCGGCGAAGATTGGGGCAGACGGGCGGCTCGGTGACCATTACCCGCAGATTTGGAAACCTGTCGTCGGAGCGATCAACGGCTGGGCGGCGGGTGCGGGTTTCTACCTGATGCTCACATCCACCGACATTCGCATCGCCAGCGCCGAGAACGCGCGCTTCAAGTTCGCGCTGTTAAGCCAGGGCTGGGTAGGCAATGGGCCCGGCGCGACATACTTGATGAAGCAGATTGCCTATGCCGATGTGATGCGCATCCTGCTCACGGACGAACCGTTCGACGCGAAGGAAGCGCTGCGGATGAACCTCATCAACGAGGTCGTGCCGCACGAATTGCTTATGACCCGTGCCGAAGAAGTGGCGAATCATATCGCTGGCATGCCACCGCTCGCCGTGCGTATGATGAAAGAGTTCGTGATAAGATTCCGGGATACGCCCGTAACGGAGGCGTGGCGCGTGCAGACTCTGATGAACACGCTGCTCACGCAGCTCAGCGCGGACGGTGACGAAGGCAGACGCGCGTTCATAGAAAAGCGCGCTCCCGAGTTCACAGGCAGTATTCGGCAGAAGGGCGAGCCGTATGCGGATGTAACCGACGAGCAGCGCGCCCGGCTAGACGAAGTGCGCCGCGAACTGCTGGGGTAACGACTACATTACATCAATGCGCAGGATGCATAGGATAGGATAATTTAACCGATACGGAGGACACAGGAATGTTCGAGAGACTTGCAATCGTAGGGACGGGCGCAATAGGCAGCGTCATAGGCGGATACCTGTCTAGGGCAGGCCGCGACATCACACTCATCGACACTTGGGCGGAGCATGTGGACACGATGAACGCCGACGGGCTGCATATTTCAGCTGAGAATGGCGAGTTCACCACAAGCGTCAACGCCGTGCATCTCGGAGACGCGAACAAGATATCAGAGCCGTTCGACGCGATATTTCTCGCTGTCAAGTCGTACGACACCGTTTGGGCGACTCACTACGCGATGCGCTTTCTGAAGCCGACGGGCGTTATCGTGTCCGCGCAGAATGGCATCAACGACGAAACGATTGCGCCAATCGTCGGCTATTCGCGCGAAATCGCGTGCGTGATAACGCTCGGCGCAGGCTTGTACGAACCCGCGCAGGCGATTCACACCGGCGACCCGGAGAAGCTGTCGTTCACGCTTGGCGAGCTGAACGGTCTGCCCACCGACCGCGTGAACGCGCTTGCCGAAGTGATGAACGACATCGCGCCGACGAAGGTCAGCTGCAACATCTGGGGCGAGCGCTGGGCAAAGCTCGCCGTCAACAGCATGGCGAACCCGATAGCGGCATCGACAGGGCTGGGTTCGGCAGCCGTCAGGAGTACGCCCGGCGTCAACGATGTGTCCGTCAACATCGCGGCGGAGGTCGTGCGGGTGGCGCAGTCGCTGGGCATACAGGTCGAGCCGATAAGCGGCGTGCCGGCGGACGCCTACCTGCCGACCGACAACACCGAGGCGATGGAAGACCTGAAATCGCGCCTAGCGGAGGGCGCAAGCAGCTTGGGCGCGGGGCGCCCGTCAATGTTGCAAGATGTGATGAAGGGACGCCGCACGGAGATTGACTACCTGAACGGCTTTGTCGCGTCTCGCGGCGATGTTGTCGGTGTGGACACGCCCTTCTGCGACGGCATAGTGGACATAGTCCGCCGAGTAGAACGCGGCGACATGCCCTACGCCGAGGCGAACATAGACCCGCTGCGGGCGATGGTGTAGGGGAATACCCAACTACGTGGGCAGGAAGTAACGGGATTGGATGGATGCTGTATCAGTAAGGCCATCCAATCCTGTCATTATTCTCGTGGAATGTGGAGAAAAACTACCGCTTCGTGTACTGCTGTGCCTTGCGGGCTTTCTTTAGACCGTACTTGCGGCGTTCCTTGACTCGCGGGTCTCGGGTTAGCATACCGGCTCGCTTGAGCGGCGTTCGCAGCGATGGATCGGCTTCGATTAGCGCGCGCGATATGCCGTGCCGCAGTGCGCCCGCTTGCCCGGTTACGCCGCCGCCGGTTACCTTCGCCACCACGCGGAATTGACCACCGACACGCGCGATGCGGAACGGCTCCATTATCTCGCGCCGCCAGTTGTCCCACGGGAATGCTTCTTCGATTGGCTTGCCGTTGACCACGATGGGGCCGTTCTCCATGAACAGGCGGACCTGCGCGATAGCCGACTTGCGTCTGCCCGTGGCGTAGTAATACTGCTGCTGCATCGTCGTCATTTAGGCTTCCTCTCCTTGCTTGGCTGCGGCAGACGCGAGCTGCGCCTGATGCGGGTGGTCCGGTCCGGCGTACACCTTCATTCGCGCGAGCATGTGCCTGCCCAGCGCGTTCTTGGGCAGCATGCCCTTGACCGACTGCGTGATGACGCGCGTCGGCGTGCGCTCTAGCATGTCCGACAGCGTGCGCTCGGTCAAGCCGCCGTGATAGCCGCTGTGCCGGTAGTACATCTTTTGTTCCAGCTTTTTGCCGGTAACCCGAATCTTCTCGGCGTTCACCACAATCACATAGTCGCCGGTGTTCAGATGCGGCACGTAGATGGGCTTGTGCTTGCCTTGAAGCAGCACGGCGATTTCGGACGACACCCTGCCGAGCGTCTTGTCGGCGGCATCAACCACATGCCACTCCGGTTCTAATTCCGCAGCCGTCGTCTGATACGGCTTGTTACCTCTTGGCATTTCTTCACCTTTTCCAATTGTTCGATTTGCCCTGTCCGGCGAAACGAGTTTCACTTCGCGCAGGGGGGATAGTTCGCGTATTCTATTCTCACTAGGCACAGACCATGCGCCGGCAGCGAGTGCGCTATCTTGTCCGTGGGCGCATTGTCTATCATCGCTTGCAGGTCGTCAGGCGACAACCTGCCGCGTCCGATGTCCACCAGCGCGCCCGCCATTCGCCGCACCTGGCGCTGCAGGAACGCGCTGCCCCTAACGCCAATGTATATCACATCGCCGTCTTGTCGCACGGAAGCATCGTAGATTGCGCGGACGCTGCTAGACTTGCCGTGCGGCAATGGCGCCGCGAACCTGCGGAAGTCGTGCTCGCCGATAAACGGGCGTGTCGCGCCGTGCATCCGGGGCACATCCAGCGGCTCGTGGATATGGCAGGCGAACCTCCGCATCATTGGCGATGGCGTCGTGCTGTTCAGGATGCTGTATCGGTATGTGCGGCTTATCGCGTGCCTTCGCGGGTCGAAATCCGGCTCAACGATGTGTGCCGCTTTCACCGCGATGTCCTGCGGCAGGTGGTGGTTCAGCGCGCTCACGAATGTGTCCGCAGTATGCGTCGAATCCGTGTCGAACGCGACGACCTGCGCTTCTGCATGCACGCCGGCGTCCGTGCGCCCCGCGCCCTTGATTCGCACGCGCTCGCCGGTCAGCCGTTCTATCGCCTGCTCCAACGCGGCTTGTATCGATGGCGCATTTACCTGATACTGAAAACCGTGGTAGCGCGTGCCTTCGTATTCGATTGTTAACGCAAGTCGCATATAGCGGCGTGCTTTCCGGTTCTGCAAGTTGCTTTCAGGGGAAGGTGGGCGATTTCATTGCCCCCATGCCCCATCCTAATCTTCCCCGAAGGGAGAAGGAACTTCGCTATGGCATAAGTTCTAGGACAGCCATTGGTGCGGCGTCACCCTTGCGGGGTCCTAGCTTGGTGATGCGCGTGTAGCCGCCGGGCCTGTCTTCGTAGCGGTCGGCTAATTCGTCGAACACCTTTCTCAGCACATCGTCGTCGGTCAGGAACGCGGCGGCTTGTCTGCGGTCGTGCAGCGTCCCGTGCTTGCCGCGCGTAATGACCTTCTCCGCGAGCGGGCGCACTTCGCGCGCCTTCGCTTCCGTTGTCCTAATGCTCTCATGCCTGAGCAGGTCCGTAACCATCCCGCGCAGCATCAGCATGCGGTGCGCGGTCGGGCGGTTTAGCTTTCTTCCCGAGAGGCGGTGTCTCATTGTCGTCCTCTCTACTCCTAATCAGTATGTTGTCTTGGAAATTTCTATTGAATGTATTTCAGATTGCCCCATCTTATACCTTTCCCATAGGGGTTAGGGGTAGGGAATGTCAAGGGACATGAGGCTATTCTTCGACGGCCGCGACGGCTTGCTCTTCGTCTTCTTCAATGTTCTGCGGGTCGAGATTTTCGGGCAGCAGATCCATTGCGCGAAGCTGGTCGAACAACTCGGCGTATGACTTCTCGCCAAAGTTGCGAATGGCTATCAGTTCTTCCTTGGACTTCTCAAGCACTTCGCCAACCTTGTCGATGCCGGCGCGCTTGAGGCAGTTCAGCGTCCTTGATGACAGTTGCAGCGTCTCGACGGTTACGTTGTACTTCTCCGGCGATATGCTCGGAATTAGCACCGGGCTGCCTGCCTCGCTGGAATCCATCTGCACTTTGGCGAACAGGAAGAACTTGTTCATCAGTACTTCGCCGGACTGCCGCAGCGCGTCGAGTGGTTCGACTGTGCCGTCTGTCCATACTTCGATGACGAGCCGTTCGTAGTCGGTTCGCTGCCCGACGCGCGTCGGCTCTACGCGATAATTGACCTTGCGAATAGGCGTGAAAACGGCATCCACGGGCAGCGTGCCGATGACTTGGTCGCTGCCGCTTGTGGCTTCCTTGTAGCCGACGCCCTGTTCGACATTGAACTCGACGGCGAGCTTTGCCTCCGGCGAATCGAGTGTCGCCAAGTGCAGCTCAGGGTTGACCACCTCGAAGTTTGATGACGCCATTATGTCGGCGGCGCACACCTCGCCCTCACCTGCGACTTCCAGCCGCAACTTGCCGGGCCGGTCCGTCTCGGAGCGCAGGCGAATGCCTTTGACATTCAGCAGGAACTCGGAGACCTCTTCCTTCATGTGGGGTATCGTGGCGTACTCATGCAGCACGTCTTCGATCTTAATCCAGGTTATAGCCGTGCCGGTAAGCGAGCCGTAAAGCACGCGGCGCAGAGGATTGCCGAGCGTCATGCCGAAGCCCGGCTCCAGCGGCTCGATCGCGAACTTGCCATACCTGTCCGCGGATTCGATCTGATTTATCTCGGTAGTGATTTCTATTTCTTCTTCTTCTTGGATGTCAGAAAGTGCGAATGTGTAATCCAAGACCATATAGTGCATCTCCTGTCCGCGCTATGAGCGCCGTATCACGGTGGTGCAATTGCAGTTCGACGAGTGGCGGCGCTACTTCGAGTAGAACTCCACAACTAGGCGCACATCGATATTCGTGTCGATTTCGGACGGGTCCGGAAGCGCGACCATCTCACCGGCGCGCTTTCCGGCGTCCAGCCGCAGCCAGATAGGCACGGTCCGCTTGGGCGGACCCTCCGTCAGGTCCTGGATGAACTGCGGCACGCTGCCGTTGGAGCCACCGCGCTTCCAAGCGATGACATCGCCCGGCTGCACGAGGTACGACGGGATGTCCATGCGCCTGCCGTTCACCGTGAAGTGGCTGTGGTTGACGAGCTGGCGTGCGTGCTGCCGCGACTCTGCGAAGGAAAGGCGGAACACCACATTGTCCAAGCGCGTCTCGAGCAGCTGCAGCAGCGTATCGCCGGTGACGCCGGGGTTTTCCCGCGCCATCTCGAAGTACTTCCTGAACTGCTTTTCGAGCACGCCATAAGTGAAGCGCGCCTTCTGCTTCTCACGGAGCTGGAGCGCCCAGTCGGACGAGCGCCTGCGCCGCGGAATGCTGTCTCCGGGCGGCTTCCTGCGGCGCTCCACAGCGCATCGGGGCGTGTAGCAGCGCTCGCCTTTGAGGTAAAGTTTTTCCCCAATTCGGCGGCACTGTCGGCATACTGCATCGGTGTATCTTGCCATTTCTTCTCTTCTTCACCCTCCAAAGGATGTTTGTTGAGCGGGGGCCCCGCCATCCTAGCCTCTTCCCCCATTAAGGGGAAGGGATTTTTTGTTTGACGCCTTCTCCGCCAATGGGGAAGGGACTAAATCCTATCCATCCTGTAAATCAGGTTGACTTCCGTTTCGCGGCGCGAAGCCCAGTTCTTGGCTTAGCGTGTCTATGTCGTAGTCTTCTTTGCGCGCTCGCAGGTCGAGGTATATCAGTGCGCCGACAGTTGCGGCTATCGGTACAACAATCGCATTCGTCAGCATTCCTAGTAGCGCATTCGCCGCCTGCGTTATAACCCCTTCATTTCCTATTAGCATCATCGGAACTGTTAGCAGCAGCGTCAACACGATAGACAGTCCAAAGACTACAAGCGTCATCAGTATCAATGCCGCGAATGTTCTCCACCAATTTCCGCGCACCAACTCAAAACTTCGCTTCAATGCCGACATCGGTTTGTAGCCTTCTATCACAACCGCCGACACATCCACAGACCAGTAGATTATCAGCACAATTATGACTATGCCGGGCACAATGAACAGCACTAAGCCCGCTACCATTAGCACGATTAAGCCAAACAGCAACAAACCTAGAATGACAAGCGAAAGCACTCGCCACCAAGCCCTGCCATAGCACACGCCTACATCTATCCGTCCGGTTGCGTACTGCATAGCAACCGCCACTACGGTTACCCCGCTTGCGAAGGTTTGCAGGATCAGCGTTGCGATGAACAAACTAGCCACCGAAGTCGCAAATCCGACAATCTCATCGCTTGTCAGAGGTTCGGGTAGTTCCTGCGTATCCGTCATCGAATACGTCGCAGTCTCCGGTAAGGACGCTCGCGGGTCGCCCATGAAGTTGACTTGAAGGCGCTCTAGGTCTTCTGCCTCGGGCAGACTGTCCGCCATAGCGAACCCCAAGACTGCCAAAGGAACTTGGACTATCAGCGCAATCAGGAAGAGTTTCCGAAAGTGTCTGGCATAGATGCCGAGGCACTCCCCGACAATCTCGAACGGGCTGCGTTTGAACGGTGACTGATGTGTGGGCTGCTCCGGCTGTTCCACTTGTTATGCCTGTTCGCTTTGCTGCGGCTATACGCGCCGCCGCTTGCGAGGTCGCGCGCCGTTGTGCGGGATGGGCGTAACATCGCGGATGCTCGTTACCAGCAAGCCTTGCGCTTGCAGCGTGCGGATAGCGGCCTCTCTGCCGGCGCCGGGTCCCCTGACGAAGACTTCTATTTGGCGCAATCCGTTGTCGCGGGCTTTGCGCGCTGCGTCTTCTGCGGCGCGCTGTGCGGCGAACGCCGTTGACTTACGCGATCCGCGAAAGCCTGCCGTGCCTGAGCTGCCCCAGCAGATGACATTGCCTTCCGGGTCCACCAGCGTGATTATTGTGTTGTTAAATGTGGATTGTATGTATGCCTTCCCGATTGGGATGGACCTGCGCTCTCTGCGCCTGGTTCGCGGTCTTCGCGGCATTCTGCCTTGCCTTTCCGTGATTGTTGTCCGTAGAGATAAAATTGTGCAATTGGCGCGCTACTTGGTAGTGGAGCGCTGGCCGCGTCCGGCTACGGTCTGGCGTCTGCCGCGCTTGGTGCGGGCGTTCGTGCGTGTGCGCTGCCCGCGCGATGGTAGTCCACGCCGGTGGCGCAAGCCGCGGTATGTGCCCACATCCATCAGGCGGCGAATGTTCATGTCCACCTCGCGCCGCAGGTCGCCTTCGACCATCTTCTCGCGGTCAACGATTTCCCTGATTCGCGTCAGGTCGGTCTCGTCGAGTTCGCGCACTCGCGGATTGCCCACGATGCCTGCCTTGTCCACGATGTCCTTCGCCTGATAGGGACCAATGCCGTAGATACTGCGCAAGGAGATTTCCACGCGCTTGTTGTCGGGGATATTTACGCCGGATACAATCGCCATTGCGTCCCTCCTAGCCTTGACGCTGCTTGTGCTTCGGATTCTCGCAAATAATCAGAACTCTGCCGCGCCGCCTTATCACGCGGCACTTGGCGCACCTGATTTTGACCGATGCTGATACTTTCATGCTGATTGCCTTTCCTGCTGCCGCATATCCACTGCCAAATTCCGCCTAATCAGCGCGCGATTGGGGCGCAAATCAGGCGAATCTTGCAGATTTGCCCCGTATGAAGTGTGAACATGCCCCACCATGCGCTTGGCATGGCATTTTGGGCATTGCGGACAGCCCGATTGTGGTTACTTGAAGCGGTAGGTTATCCTGCCCCTTGCGAGATCGTAGGGCGACAGTTCCACCAGAACTTTGTCGCCGGGCAGTACTCGAATGAAGTTGATGCGTATTTTGCCGGACACATACGCCATCACTTCGTGCCCATTAGCCAGCTCCACGCGGAAACTGGCGTTAGGCAGAGACTCCGTTACAGTGCCTTCGACCTCGATGGTTTCCCTTTTTGGCATACACTCTCCCTTGAGTGCCATTCGTGGGCGGCGTTCTTCGTCCGCTCGCCCGTTGTCATTTCGTTTTCCCGCCAATCGTATTCTTGGCTATTGCCTTTACCATTGCTGCGGGTAGGTTCGTTCTAAAAGTAATACCCTTCCGGCGTAGTCAGCACTTCGGGTCCCTTCTGCGTTATCGCTATAGTGTCCTCAAAGTGCGCCGAAAGTTTGCCGTCCGCGGTGACGACAGTCCAGCCGTCCGGAAGCTCCAAAGTCTCCCTTGTGCCGATGTTCAGCATAGGTTCGATGGCGATTGCCATACCCTTTCTGAGCAGCGCTCCGCGTCCCGGTCTGCCGTAGTTCGGAACTTGCGGATTTTCGTGCAACGAGCGCCCGATGCCGTGTCCGACATACTTGCGCACCACGCCGTATCCTAGACCTTCGGCGTAAGTCTGCACCGCGTTGCCGATGTCGCCTACGCGCGCTCCCACCTTTGCCTGCGCTATGGCGCGCTTCAGGGATTCGCGCGTGTCGTCGATTAGCCGCTGCGCTTCGTCCGATATGTCGCCTACGCCTACGGTGAATGCGCTGTCGCCGTGAAAGCCCTTGACTATCGCGCCGACATCCACGCTGAATATGTCCCCGTCTTGCAGAACTCTGCTGCCCGGGATGCCGTGTACAATCTCCTCGTTTACCGAAGCGCAAATCGTGCCGCTAAAGGGAGTCGGTCCGCCGGCGTCATATCCCTTGAATGCCGGAATAGCACCCATCTTGCGTATCACATCTTCGGCGATTTGGTCCAGCTCGCCGGTGGTTACGCCGGGCCTGACCGCCTCCTTAACGTGAAATTTGGCTTCCGCGACGACCTTGCCAGCCTGCCGCATTAGACCAATCTCTCGGTCTGACTTAATCGTTATGCCATCTGCTCTTTGCCGCAAGGTAATCATCTTTCACTGCAATGCTAATCCCGAACATTTATTATAGCAAATTAAGTTTACGCATTGCGTAGCCGTTTCAGCGGAGCGCGTCCACGAGTTGGGCGCCAACGGCGTCAATTGTGCCTTTTCCGTCAATCTCGCGCAGCACGCCGGAACCACGGTAGTGTCCCACGAGCGGCTCAGTCTCATCGAAATAGACCCGCAGCCTATTTTTTACCACTTCTGGCTTGTCGTCGTCTCGCTGGTAAAGTACGCCGCCTTCGAAGTCGCACCTGCCCTCGATTTTGGGCGGTGATGCTAGCAGGTGATACGGCGTTTGGCATATAGGGCAGATGAAGCGTCCGGCGAGCCGCCGCACTAGTTCGTCTGCCGCAACATTGACATACAGCACGCGGTCTAGACCGCCGCTCGGCTCTAGCGCGCTATCGAGCGCTTCCGCTTGCGGTAGTGTGCGCGGGAAGCCGTCCAGTACGAAGCCGCCGTCCTGCTCTGGCGCATTAATCCACGACATGACCAGCCGTATTGTGACATCGTCCGGCACCAGCTCGCCCTTGTCCATGTACGACTTGGCGAGCAAGCCCAACTCCGTCTCGTTGCGCAGGTTTTCGCGGAACAAGTCGCCCGACGCCGCGCGTGTCACGCCCAGTTCGTCGGCGACACGCGCCGCTTGTGTCCCTTTGCCCGCGCCCGGCGGTCCCAAGAGTATGACTTTCACTTACGCTTGTTTCCCTATTCGGCGCTCTGCGCCTATCTACCTGTTATGTGTCTTATACCCCCTTGATAGGAGGGTTCGTATGCGAATGAGCCGAGCTATGCCCACCTCAGCCTATCTGATAAACCCTTCGTAGTTACGCATCAGGAGCTGGGCTTCCAATTGTCGCATCGTGTCGAGGGCGACGCCCACCATGATGAGCAGGCTCGTGCTGCTGAGCGTGAGAGAGCGCACATCGGTGGCGTATGTTACGAAGAAGGGTAGGATGGCGACGATGCCCAAGAACAGAGCGCCGCCCCAGGTGATTCGCACCAGCACGCGCGTCAGATAATCCTGCGTCGGCTGACCGGGTCTGATGCCGGGGATGAAGCCGCCGTTTCGCTGTAGGTTGCCCGATAAGTCCTGTTGCTGGAAGGTTACCAGCGTGTAGAAGAAGGTGAATATCACGACTAAGACGAACACCAGCGCCCAGTATGGGAACGCCGACGGGTCTAGGCTGTCCGCGAAGAACCGCGCGATGCGCGAACCGAAGTCGTCGCTCAGCGGGTTTCGGAAGTAGCTGGCAATCGTGCCGGGCAGAATGACGATGGAAAACGCGAAAATAAGCGGAATCATGCCAGCCGAGTTCACGCGCAAGGGCAGGAATGTGGAGCCGGATTGCCGCTGCATCCTGCCGCCACGGAACACGCTGCGCCCGTACTGTACCGGAACGCGCCGCTGCGCTTCGGTGAACAGCACAATGGCATAGATTACGATGAAGGTGAACGCCGCCAGTAGCAGCAGTCCCTCGCCCTGCTGACTTTGCAGCAAACCTTGACCGATGATTCGTGGGAAACTCGCCACGATGCCGCCGAATATGATGAGCGAGATGCCGTTGCCCAGTCCGCGCTCGGTTATGAGCTCGCCCAGCCATACCAGGAACATCGTGCCCGCGATCATCGATGCGACCATTGCCAGCGTGGGCAGATTGAAGCCGAAATCGATGAATGGCAGCACGCCCGCCTGCTGCAGCAATGTGAGCTGCCCCCACGCTTGAAGCGCGGCGATTGGCACGGCGAGGTAGTGCGTGAACTGGTTGATTTTCTGCCGGCCGTACTCACCTTCCTGTGAGAGCGCCTTCAGGCTTGGTATGACCGGTACGAGTATCTGCATCACGATGGACGATGTGATGTAGGGATACACGCCCAGCGCCGCAACGCTCAGGTTTGCGAGCGCGCCGCCGCTGAAAAGGTCTAAGAAGCCGAGCAGCGCCTGCGACTCGAACGCCTGCGATAGCGCCTGTGGGTCAACACCCGGCACTGGCACATGCGCCACAAAGCGGAACACGACCAGCATCGCCAGCGTGAACAGAATCTTGCCGCGCAGGTCCGGGACGCGCATGGCGTCGATCATAGACTGGATAAGCTGCGGCCGTGAGACCGCATCCTGCCGTGCCGCCGGCGCTTGGCGCATCATCAGCCTGTCTCCCTAACGCTTCCGCCTGCGGCTTCGATCTTCTGCCGCGCTGATGCGGAGAACTTGTGCGCCGTGACCGTAAGCGGGATGTCAATTTCGCCGCGTCCGAGAATCTTCACAGGTTTGTTGAGCGTCCGCAGCACGCCGGATTCGCGCAGCGTCTCCGGGCTGACTTCGCTGTTTGCCTCAAACTCAGCGGCGAGCTTTTCGACATTGACCACGTTGTAATCCACGCGCCAAATGTTCGTGAAGCCGCGAATGAACGGCAGTTTCTTGGTGAGTGGTAGCTGACCACCCTCGAAGTTGGGTCGCACGCCGCCGCCGCTGCGGGAGTTTTGCCCTTTCATGCCGCGTCCGGCGAAACTGCCGTAGCCGCTGCTGTCGCCGCGTCCGCGCCGTCGCCGCGCCTTCTTCGCGCCCGCCGGCGGCCTGAAATCTTGCTGTTGCATTTTCTGTCCTGTTGCAGAGTGCTTGCTTGTAATCTGTTCGTTGGAAGGTGATTCTTCGTTATGGCCTGGATATTCGTGCAGTATTCGTGAATATGCGTGGTAGGTCGCGCCGTCTTTTCGGCAGCGACTATACCTCTTCGACCTCGACTAGGTGGCGCACCTTGAACACCATGCCTCGAATGGATGGCGTATCGTCGTGAACGACTGTCTGGTGAAGCTTGCGAAGTCCTAGCGCCTCGATGGTGCGGCGCTGGTCTCGCTTATAGCCTATCCCGCTGACCTTCCAAGTTACCGATAGTTTGTTTGCCATTTGGAACTACTTTCCGTGCCAAGTATTAGGACGTATTAGGGCTGGGCGCAACTGCCGTTCACCTTGTTCCTTCCCTCTTGATGGTGGAGATTAGAATGGGGTGAACCGAATGTGCGCACCTTTATCTATTCTTCAGGCGCTTGCGTCGCGGGTGGCGCTGCCGGCGCTGCGGGTGCCGCAGGCGCAGGCGCAGGTGCTACAGGAGCCGGTTCTGCTTGTTCTGCTGCCGCCGCGCGTTGAGCCGCTGCCAGTTGCTGTGCCGCTCGGCGCGCTTGGCGTTGGCGTTGGCGTTCGGCGCGTTCGCGTTCGCGCTGCCTGCCGTATTCGTACAGGTTGCGGCGATTGGCAAACTCCTGCTCCGGGTTCTTCAGCTCCTGCAAACCGTTGAATGTCGCCTTCACCACATTCACCGGATTGGTGCTGCGTCGTACCTTCGTCATAATGTCCTGAATGCCCGCGAGCTCGACGACGGCGCGCACCGAAGCGCCCGCGATTACGCCCGTGCCCGGCTGAGCCGGCTTGAGCATTACCACCGAGCCGATGTACTTCGACAGAACTTCGTGCGGGATGGTGCTGCCCTGACGCGGAACTTCGATGATGTTCTTGCGAGCGTCTGTCGCGCCCTTGCGCACGGCGTCGGGAACGGCGTCCGCCTTGCCCATGCCGATGCCCACATGCCCGTCCATATCGCCCACGACCACGACGGCGTTGAAGCTAAGGTGTCGTCCGCCTTTGACAACTTTGGCGACACGGGAAATCCTGACGACCCTTTCGGTCAACGGAAACTCGTCGTCCTCGCCTTCGCCGTCCCGGTTGCGGTTGTCCCTATCCCTGTCTCTATTTCGGTTGTCCCGATTGCGGTTATCACTGCGGTTGCGGTTGTCGCCACGCCCGCGATTGTCCCTGCCTCGGTCTCTGTCTCGCTGCATCGCCATTTAAAACACCAGTCCTCCCTTGCGGGCTGCATCCGCCAGAGCCTTGACGCGGCCGTGATATTTGTAGCCGCCCCTGTCGAATACGACCTGGCTGATGCCGATTTCTTTTGCGCGTTCGCTGACAAGTTCGCCGACCATCTCGGCGACGCCAGTCTTGCTCTTGCCGTTCTGCTGGCTTCGGACTGCGGATTCCACGCTGGACGCAGCGGCGAGCGTAACGCCCTGCGTATCGTCGATAACCTGTGCGTACACGTGGTTCAGGCTGCGGTAAACGGCCAGCCGAGGTCGTTCCGCCGTGCCGCCAATCTTGCGCCGCACGCGGATGTGCCGCATCACTCTTCTCGCCTTGTTAGTGCGAATCTTCACCATCGCTTTGTTCACTCCTGCCCTAGCCTGAAATGCCCAAGCGGGCATAGGCTAGGCTGGTATTAAGGCTGTTTCGCTACGCCCTTCTGGCGCTCTTGCCCGGCTTTAGGCGCACCTGTTCGCCGAGGTAGCGGATGCCTTTGCCCGTATAGACATTGGGCGGTCGCACCTTGCGGATCTGTGCCGCCAGCTGTCCGACCTTCTGCTTGTCGATGCCGCGCACATGAATGCGGTTGTTGCCTTCAACTTCGAGCGTGATGCCGTCCGGCGGGTCGATGACTACCGGGTGGCTGTACATAACGCTGAGGGAGATGCCTTTGCCGCTTTGCTGCACGCGGTAGCCTACGCCAACGAGTTCGAGGCTTTTGCTGAACCCCTGGCTCACGCCGGTTACCATATTGGCGAGCAGGCTGCGCGTAAGACCGTGCAGCGCGCGGTGAGGTCCCTCGTCGCTTGGTCGCCTGACCAGCACTGCACCGTTGTCCCGCTCTATCGTCATATCTGGGTGGAACGAGTAAGTCAGCACGCCTTGAGCGCCCTTGACCGTAACATCGCTTCCGTCAATATCCACATCAACGCCGGATGGCAGTGTGACGGGCATGTTGCCTATCCTGGACATATTGGCTCCTTACCACACATAGCAGAGGAGTTCTCCGCCTATGTTCTCTCTCCACGCCTGCCGTCCCGTCATCACTCCCTGCGAAGTGGAAAGGATGGCTACACCCAAGCCGCCGTATGGACGGGGAATCTCGCCCTTCTTCACATACACTCGCAAGCCTGGCTTGCTGACGCGCTTGAGCCCGCTTATGGCGGGTTCGTCGCGGTCGCGGTAGTGCAAGTAGATGCGGATGTTTCCCTGTGGCGTGCCCCTGCGATGAACGCTGTATCCCTCGATGAAACCCTCGTTCTTCAGGATTTCGGCGAGCGATTCCTTCATCTTGGATAGCGGCAGCGGCACCGAATCGTGCCCCGCCATAATCGCGTTTCGGATACGGGTCAGCATATCCGATATTGGATCTGTTACTGGCATCTCAATTCCCTTGTCAGTTGCTTGGCTTTCGGCGGTGTTGCTTACCAGCTTGCCTTTCGCACGCCGGGCAGCAAGCCCTTAAGCGCCATTTCGCGGAAGGTGATGCGTGACAGCCCGAAGTGGCGGATGTAACCGCGCGGTCTCCCGGTCATCAGGTCGCGATTGCGGACGCGGTTCGGGTTGGCGTCTCGCGGAAGCAGCGCGAGTTCGTCGCGTGCCTGCGCTCGTTCTTGCTGCGGGCGGCTCATGTCTCGCGCTATCTCAAGCAGTTCGGCACGCCTGGCGGCGTACCGCGCTACAGTCAGCTTGCGCCGATCGTTCTTCGCCTTTGAAGATTCCTTAGCCAATTTTGTCCTGCCTTTTGTAAGGTCAAACTGCGGTCAATTCTAGCTCAAGCCTGTTACCGTCTAGGGCGAGTTACCGTCCAAAGTAGGGGACAGGCTTAATGTGAAATGTGCTTACGCCGCGTCCTGCCGCGATTCTTGGCGCACGAACGGCATGCCCATCAGTTCCAGCAGCCGAAGCCCTTCGGGATCGGAGCGCGCCGTGGTTACGATGACAATCTGCAGCCCGCGGATGCGGTCGATTGAGTTGTAGTCGATTTCGGGGAATATCACTTGCTCGCGTATGCCCAGCGAGTAGTTGCCCCTGCCATCGAACGCGCGCCGCGATACGCCCTGAAAGTCGCGTATTCTAGGCAGCGACGAGCTTATCAGCCTGTCCACGAACTCGTACATGCGCCGTCCGCGCAGCGTTACGCTCACGCCGATGGGCATGCCCTCGCGAATCTTGAAGCCGGCGATGGACTTCTTAGCGCGGGTCGTAACCGGCTTCTGCCCGGCGATTGCGGTCAGGTCGCGGGTTGCGTTTTCAAGCGCGCGCGCGTTCGTCAGCGCCTCGCCAAGCCCGATGTTCAGCGTAACCTTGCTCAGGCGCGGCACCTGCATAGCGCTGGTGTAGCCGAAGTCCTGAATCATCACGGGGCTGATTTCGCTGCGTATCTTTTCCAGCATGCGGGGCGGCGCTTTGGGAGCCGCTCCGTTCTCGTTCTGTGTACTCACTCGCTGGTCCCTCTTACTGTTCGATGATTTCGCCGCTCTTCTTGGAGACGCGCGCTTTGGTACCGTCCGCAAGACGCGTGTAGCCCACGCGTGTGGGCTCGTTCGTGGTCGGGCAAATCAGCTGCACATTGCTGATACGCACCGGCATTTCCTTTTGGATAATGCCACCCTGTCGGATGCCCTGCGTTGGCTTCGTGTGCCGCATGGCGACATTCACACCTTCCACAAGCACCTTGCCGTCCTTCGGCATAACCTGCTGAACGCGCCCGGTTTTGCCGCGGTCTCGCCCTTTGGTGATGATTACCATGTCGTCAGGTCGAAGTCGCATTACAGCACCTCCGGCGCGAGGGATACGATGCGCATGAAATTCTTGTCGCGCAGCTCGCGCGCCACAGGTCCGAAGATGCGTGTGCCGCGTGGCATCTGGTCGTCGTTGACCAGCACCGCCGCGTTGTCGTCGAAGCGAATGTGCGATCCGTCCTGCCTTCGGTGGCTCTTCGTAGTGCGCACGATGACCGCCTTGACAACCTCGCCCTTCCGCACATTGGATGCGGGGGCGGCTTCCTTGACCGATGCGACGATTATGTCGCCGAGCCAAGCGTACTTTCTGCCGCTGCCACCGGGAACACCGATGCAGCTAATCGTCTTTGCGCCGGAGTTGTCCGTAACTCGCAAGCGCGAATACTGCTGAATCATTGTTGTTGTGCCTCCGATCCATCGCCATCGCCGGCGGAATCGTCTTCGTAAGCGACCTTGGCGCTCACATCGGTGCTCGGTCGCGCTTCGGCGATAATGTCACTCTCGTCTGATGCGGTCAGATCTTCCGGCTGCACTTCGGCGAGGTCTTCGCGCTGGAGGATGTCAACCACGCGCCAGCGCTTCGTTTTGGACATCGGGCGACCTTCGCGGATGCGAACCGTGTCGCCGAGCCTGCATTCGTTCTGCGCGTCGTGCGCCATGAAGCGCGTCTCGCGTCTCACCGGCTTGTTGTAGATGCGGTGTGGGCGGCGCCATTCCACAGCGACGACGACGGTCTTATCCATCTTGTCGCTGACCACCTTGCCGATTCTTACCTTGCGTCGTTCGTAACTCATACTGCGCCTGCGGCAAGCTCCCTTTCTCGTATCACGGTCTTGATGCGCGCGATGCGCTTTCGCGCTCTACGCACTTCGTTCATGTCCGCCAACTGCATCGTAGCGGCGCGGAACCTCAGGTTCATGAGCGCCCTGTGCGTATCTTCGAGCTCGTCTTCGAGTTCCTCGTCAGACATCGCTCTGATGTCGTCTATCTCCGCCATTATTGCCAACCTGCCATTCGCCGTTATGCTGCTGATAACGGATCGCTGAATTATCTATATGTTCTGCCGGGTGACGATAGTCGTGCCCATCGGCAGCTTGGATGATGCGAGCCGCAGCGCGTGCTTCGCTGTGTCTTCCGGCACGCCCGCAATCTCGAATAGTACTCTGCCCGGCTTGACCACTGCGACCCAGTGATCGACCGCGCCCTTGCCACTGCCCATGCGGGTCTCCGCGGCGCGCGCCGTAACCGTCTTGTCCGGGAAAATGCGAATCCAGATTTTCCCGCCTCTGCGCGCGTAGCGTGTCATCGCGCGGCGTGCGGCTTCAATCTGTCGCGAGCTGACCCACGCAGCCTCCGTCGCCTTGATTCCGAACTCGCCGTAGTTCATTGTGCTGCCCGATGTGGCGAGTCCTTTGCGCCGTCCTCTGTGGTGATTGCGATACTTGACTCTCTTGGGTTGGAGCATGTTAAACCTCTGCTGTGGGTTCGGTCGGTGGTGCTTCTTGCGCAGGCGGCTCTGCCGGAGCGGCAGGCGCTTGTGCAGGGGGGGCTTCTGCCACAGCCGTTTGAGCTGCGCCATCCGATTCCGCGGATCCGGCCGTGACCGTAACCTCGATGGGCGCGATGGTTTCCGGCGCCACGGGTTCTTCTACGGGAGCCTGCTTCGGCTCTGGCACTATGTCGCCCTTGTATATCCAAACCTTGATGCCGATGACGCCGAACTCTGTCGCCGCCTCTGAGATTGCGTAGTCGATGTCCGCCCGCAGGGTGTGCAGCGGAACTCTGCCTTCCATCGCCTTCTCGCGCCGCGCGATGTCTGCGCCGCCAAGCCTGCCGGAAATCAGCACCTTGATGCCGAGCGCACCGGCTTGCATCGTGCGCAAGACGGTCTGCCGTATCGCGCGCCTGAACGCGACTCGGCGTTCCAGCTGCTCCGCGATATTGCGTCCCACGAGGAAGGCATCCAACTCGGGCTGCCTAATCTCCTGTACATTGAGGCGTGCGCGCCGTGCAGACCGTTGTTCGATGTCTTTGCGCAGTTCTTCCACGCGCTGCCCGCCACGTCCGATGACGATGCCGGGCCGTGCCGTGTGAATCGTAATCACGACATCGTTGCCGCGCTCGATTTCCACGCGGGAAATGCCGGCGTCCGGGTAGCGAGACAGTATGACATCTCGCACTTCGACATCCTGCTTGACGAGGCTGCGGTACTCTTCGGGCTTCGACGCGAACCAGCGAGACTGCCAGTCCTTGCTGATGCCCAGCCTAAACCCTATGGGGTGCGTCTTCTGACCCAACTTACGAGACCTCCTCGTCAACTACAACGGTGATGTGGCTGTTGCGCCGTATGATGCGCGTGATGCGCCCGCGAGCTCGCGCTCTGAAGCGCTTGGCGCGCGGACCTTCGTTCGCGTAAATCTCGGTGATGCGTAGGTCGCTCACTTGCGCCATCAGCTCGTTTTCCGCATTCGCCGCGGCGGAGCTTACCACCTTCGCCACCTGCGCCGCAATCGGCGAAGGCAGGTAGCGCAGCGCGTTCAGCGCATCTTCCACATGCATGCCCCGTATCATGTCTATGATGGGCTTGACCTTCTTCACGGAATAGCCCGTGTTTGTTGCTACTGCTCGGACCGGCATTGTTCAGACTCGCTAAATGTTACTCTTCCATTATTCCCCGATTCGTCGGGAATCCTGTTATCGATAATTGCGATAGGACAGGGCGGTTACTGGATACCCAGTACATTACCGCGATACTTGATACGCGTTACGCTTGATTGGCGATGTGCGGCGTGCTACCTAGCCCTAGTCGCGCGTTCGGAGCGGGAGATATGTCCTCGGAATGTGCGCGTTGGCGCGAACTCGCCGAGCTTGTGCCCGACCATGTTCTCCGTGATGAACAGCGGCACATGCCGGCGTCCGTCGTGAACGGCTATCGTCAGCCCGAGCATGTCGGGCATAATCGTCGATGCGCGTGACCATGTGCGAATTACGGTGCGGCTGCGGCTGTTCTGCGCTGCCGTCACCTTCTTCGCCAGCTTGGGATGCACAAACGGCCCTTTTTTCGTTGACCTAGACATATCTCAACCCTATCTCCGACCTCTGCGCCGCACGATGAACTTATCGGACGGCTTCTTCTTCTTGCGCGTGCGGTAACCCAGCGCGGGCTTGCCCCAAGGCGTCTTAGGGCCCGGCATACCGATGGGCGAACGACCTTCGCCGCCGCCGTGCGGATGGTCGCGCGGGGACATCACAGAACCGCGCACTTGCGGCCGCCAGCCCATATTGCGCTTGCGACCGGCCTTGCCCAGCTTCACATTCTTGTGGTCGAGATTGCTCACCTGACCGACAGTCGCCATGCACTCGCTTAGCACATTGCGCATCTCGCCGGACGGCAGACGCAGCAGCGCGTATTTGCCTTCCTTCGCGAGCAGCTGAGCTGAGCCGCCGGCGCTTCGCACCATTTGCCCGCCTCTGCCGACTTTCATCTCGATGTTGTGCACCTGCGTGCCGTCGCGAATGACGCGCAATGGCAGCGCATTGCCGACGCGCTGTTCCGCGTTCTCGCCCGACTCGATCTTGTCCCCGACGGTCAAGCCGTCCGGCGCGAGGATGTAGCGCCAGTCGCCGTCCGGGTACTTAATCAGCGCGATGCGCGCGGAGCGGTTCGGGTCGTACTCGATGGTAGTAACTTCGCCCGGTATGCCGTGCTTGTCGCGCTTGAAGTCGATGACGCGGTAGCGGCGCTTGTGACCGCCGCCGCGGTGCCGCACCGTGATGCGGCCATGGGAGTTGCGGCCCGCGTTTTTCTTCATCGGGCGCACGAGCGCCTTTTTGGGCTTACGCGTGGTGATGTCGTCCGATGTTGACAGCACTGCGCCGCGCTGCCCCGGTGTTCGTGGATTTAGTGCTCTTAACGGCATTATGTCCGCCTTCGCCTATACGCCTTCAAATATCGTTATCGTGTCGCCGGGTCGGAGCGTTACGATAGCCTTCTTTATCGCCTTCTTCTGCGACATGCGCGGTCCGTAGCGCTTCTTCTTGCCTCGCCTGTTCATTGTGTTCACCTTCGTTACGGTAACGCCGAAGGCTTCCTGCACTGCCCACTTTATCTGGTGCTTGGTTGCAGACCGCGCAACCTCGAACACATAGCGACCGTCGTCCTGAAGGTCTGTGCTCTTCTCGGTGATTACTGGTTTCCTGAGTATCTCGAAGGGATGCAAGTCCATTACGCTTCCTCCTCCGCACCTGCCGTCGCCTGCTTGATGCGCACGAGATCGCCGCCCCACAGCCGCTCCGCCTCGCGCACCGCGTCAACGGAAATCACGACACTCTTCGCGTTTAGCAGGTCAACCGTGTTCAGCAGGTCAACGGGCAGCGTTCGCGTCTTGGGAATGTTTCGCGCGGCGCGTACAACGGCATCGTTCGCGCCGTTGCTGACCAGCAGCACGGAAGAGCCGACTCCCAGCGCGTTGAGCGCCTGCGCTAGTTCCTTCGTCTTCGCAGCCGCGATGCTCAATTCGTCCACCACGATCAGCTGCTGCTCGCGAGCCTTGTCAGACAGCACCATCTTGAGCGCTTGTCGCTTGACGCGCTTTGGCGTTCGTTGCCTGTAGCTGCGCGGCGTAGGACCAAATACGACGCCACCGCCACGCCAAATCGGCGAGCGGATTGAGCCCTGCCTAGCCCTTCCCGTGTACTTCTGCGGTCGGGGCTTTGCGCCGCCACCGGCAACCTCTGAGCGGGTCTTCACCTTGGCGGTGCCCTGCCGCTTGTTCGCCAGCTGTCCTACCATGACCTGGTGCACAAGCGCGGCGTTCATCGGCACGTCGAACAAGTCGTCGAGCACTTCGATGTCTTCCACGACGGCGCCGCTCATATTTCTCACATCTAACTTCACGACTACTTCCTCTTGCCCGCTTTTCTGACGATAACAAGCCCGTTTCGCGCGCCCGGCACAGTGCCCCTGACGAGAACTAGGTTGCGCTCTGCGTCTGCCAGCACAATCTCCAGCCCGCGCGATGTAACCCGTTCGTCTCCCATGTGTCCTGCCATCCGCAGTCCCTTGATCACGCGGCCGGGCGTGCTGCCCGCGCCGACGGAGCCGGGTGCGCGATGTCGGTCGGACTGACCGTGCGTCTTGGGACCGCCGCGGAAGTTGTACCTTCGCACGCCGCCCGCGAATCCGCGTCCTTTGGACTTGCCGGTGACTTCGATCGCCTCGCCCTCCTCGAACAGGCTGGCGTCCAGCGTCTGCCCGATTTCGACTTCGCTAACATCGTCCACGCCCACTTCGCGCAGGTGGCGGAACATCTGCTGCCCGCTTCGCTTGAGGTGTCCGGCGCGTGGCTTGTTCAGCCGCTTGACCGGCTCGAAGCCGAGCTGCACGCTCTCGTAGCCGTCGTTCTCGATCGTCTTCACTTGTGTTACGGTGCAGGGACCAACTTCGATGGCGGTAACGCAATCCGCGCGCCCGTCTTCGTGGAAGACCTGCGTCGTGCCTATTTTCTTGCCAATTAGTGCATGAACCGTCATTGTTGTTCTCTTTATGCGATGGGCGATGTGGGAGGCTCTATGGGCTTGCCCGCCTGCCCTTGCCTATCTCGTTACATGCCGCGTTTAGAGTTTGATCGAAATGTCCACGCCCGCGGGTACATTCAGCCGTGTCAGCGAGTCGATGGTCTTCGATGTCGGCTCCAGAATGTCGATGAGCCGATTGTGCGTGCGCAGCTCGAAGTGCTCGCGCGAGTTCTTGTCAATGTGCGGACCACGAATCACGCAGAAGCGCTTGATTGCCGTAGGCAGTGGCACAGGGCCAGAAACGCGCGCGCCAGTGCGCTCAGCCGCCTCCACAATCTGCCCAGCAGACTGGTCTAGCAGCCTGTGGTCGAATGCCTTCAGTATGATGCGTATCTTTTGGCTGTTGGCTGTAACCATATCGCGCTTCTACCAACTCCCTTGTCGTCTATGCCGTTGCCGTCTTGCTCACAAGCGCCTGGTCTGCCAGATTCGTCAGTCGGACGCGCCAAAGGCTGTGTTGCTAAAGTCTGTCTGATGCTACTTGTTCACTAGCAGGCTGTCCGGCGCGGCTTCGTAGTTGTCGAACTCCATGTTGTAGCTGGCGCGTCCCTGCGTCTGCGAGCGGATGGCGTTCGCGTAGCCAAAGCTCTCGCCCAGTGGGATAGCCGCCTTGACCACCTGAATCTCGCCTTGCCCTTCGATATTGCGGATGGCGGCGCGCCGGCGACCCAAGTCGCCCAGCACTTCGCCAAGGAAATCGCCCGGCGTTACCACTTCGAGGCTCATAATGGGCTCAAGCAGCTGCGCGCGCGCTTTGCTAACCGCATCCTTCGCCGCCATAGAGCCGGCAATCTGGAAGGCGACCTGCGACGAGTCAACTTCGTGGAAGCTGCCGTCAACCATCGTTACCTTCACATCAATCATCGGGAAGCCGGACAGCGGACCCGTGTTCAGGGCTTCGCGTATGCCGTTTTCTGCCGATGGGATGAACTCGCGCGGAATTGCGCCGCCGGTAATCTTGTCTTCGATGACGATGCCCGAGCCGCTTTCGCCCGGCTCCATCTCGATGACTACATGCCCAAACTGACCGTGCCCGCCCGTCTGCCTGACGAACCGCCCGACACCGCCTGCCGCCCTGCGAACAGTCTCGCGGTATGCGACGCGCGGCTGCCCGACATTGCCCTCAACGCTGAACTCGCGCTTCATCCTGTCAATCAGAATCTCAAGGTGAAGCTCGCCCATGCCGGACATTATCGTCTGCCCGGTCTCATCGTCGTAGTTAATCCTGAAAGTAGGATCTTCGTCCGACAACTTGACGAGCGCGTCCGAGAGCTTGTCTTGGTCGGCGCGCGAGCGCGGCTCGATTGCGACCGATATGACCGGCTCCGGGAAGCTGATGGTCTCCAGCACGATGGGGTCGTTCTGCGTGCAGATAGTGTCGCCGGTCGCCGTGAACTTCAATCCTACGGCGGCGGCAATCTGCCCTGCGTGCACTTCGTCAATTTCCTCACGGTGCTGCGCGTGCATCTGCACAATGCGTCCGAGACGCTCGCGCCTGCGGTTCGTGGAGTTATACACCGACGAACCCGACGCCGCCGTGCCGGAATACACTCGAAAATAGACCAGCCGCCCGATGTACGGGTCGGAGACCGTCTTGAATGCGAGCGCGGAGAACGGCTCTTCCGGGTCGGGTGAACGGATTAGCTCTTCGTCTGAATCCGAAGTGGGGGCAGTGCCAGTAACAGGGGGGACATCGAGAGGGGATGGGAGATATTCGCAGATGGCGTCAATCAGCGGTTGAACGCCCTTCGTTCGCAGCGCGGTACCGCAGAACACGGGGACGATGCTGTATCCGATTGTCGCCTTGCGTAGCGCATCCTTGATTTCTTGATTGGTAATCTCTTCTTCTTCAATATACTTGAAAAGAAGTTCGTCGTCGGTCTCGGCAATCTTCTCGATCATCAAGCCGCGATAGGTAAGGTATTCTTCGATGAACTCTTCGGGAACGGGACCCTCTTTGGGTATCTCAACGCCTTCTTCAGCCCAAGTCCAAGACTTGCCTTCGATCAGGTCGATGACGCCGAGGAAATCGTCCTCTTGCCCGATTGGAATCTGCACCGCGACTGGGTTCGCCTGCAATCTATGGGATATGGAATCGATGGTGCGATAGAAATCCGCGCCCACGCGGTCCATCTTGTTCACGAAGCAGATACGAGGCACTTCGTACTTGTCCGCCTGCCGCCAGACCGTTTCCGATTGCGGTTGAACGCCCGCGACGGCGTCGAACACGACCACGCCGCCATCAAGGATACGCAGGCTGCGCTCCACCTCTGCGGTGAAGTCCACATGTCCGGGCGTATCGATGATGTTGATGTCGTAGTCGCCCCACTGAGCGGTCGTCGCGGCGGATGTTATCGTTATGCCGCGCTCGCGCTCTTGCGCCATCCAATCCATCGCGGTCGTACCATCATCCACGCCGCCAATCTTGCGAATGCGTCCTGTGAAATACAACACGCGTTCCGTAACCGTAGTCTTGCCGGCGTCGATGTGGGCTATGAACCCGATGTTTCTCGTCTTTTCCAGACTCTGCAAACTTGCAGGCATCTCTTCTCACTTCTCGCGATTCTCCCTTGCGGGGGAATCGGAATTACCATCTGTAGTGGGCAAAGGCGCGATTCGCCTCCGCCATTCTGTGCGCTTCTTCCCTGCGCCGCACTGCGGGGCCCTGATTGCGCGCCGCTTCGAGCAGCTGGCCGGCTAGGCTTTCGTGCATCGGCCTGCTGCCGCGTGCGCGTGCCGCCGTAATAATCCAGCGCATGGCAAGTGCCATGCGCCGTGAAGGTCGAACTTCTGTCGGGACTTGGTAGGTCGCGCCACCAACTCGGCGCGACTTTACTTCCAGCATCGGCATTGTATTGCGAAGCGCCTGCTCGAATACTTCCAGACCGGGGCGGTTGGCTTCCTGTTCCACCAGGTCCAGCGCGTTGTACACAATGCGCTGCGCGGTAGTCTTCTTACCGCTCCACATAACCCGGTTGATGAACTGGCTTAACTCCACGCTGCCATGCTTGATGTCAGGTGGTGGTGTGCGTACTTCTGCCCTTCTGCGACGCGCCATATCTGAAATCCTTCTTGTCTCGACCCTTGCCAGCTATAGTCAGCCATATTCGCTGCGAAAATGTGGGAGCCGCCGTCTCGCGCTTGTCGCTTTGGCAGCGCAGCCCTTGCATACCGCAGCAAAAACCTAGTTTCTCTTGCTTCCGTACTTGCTGCGACCGCGCTTGCGTCCGTCAACGCCGGATGTATCCAGCGCGCCGCGAACGATGTGATAGCGCACGCCGGGCAGGTCCTTCACGCGACCGCCGCGAATCAGCACGACCGAGTGCTCCTGCAGGTTGTGGCCCTCGCCCGGTATGTAAGCTGTAACTTCCATACCGTTTGTCAGGCGCACCCTAGCGACCTTGCGCAGCGCCGAGTTCGGCTTCTTCGGGGTCTGAGTACGCACCTGCGTGCATACGCCGCGCTTCTGCGGCGAGCCGGAATCTCGCTTGCCTCTGTTTCGCAGCGAGTTGAACGAAAAACGCAGCGCGGGAGCCTTGTCCTTCTTTCGCTTCGCCTTTCGTCCCTTCCTGACCAACTGGTTCACAGTAGGCATACTTCTACCCCATTCACTCAAAAATGTGTGGAATTGCTCAACGCAAAATCAGCACGAACAAAAAGGTCGTACAAACGGGTATTTTACATTCAGACACGAAAACATGTCAACATTTGTTTAGCCGCATACTTATATCAATGGCTTCTTGTCCATTGATGTGAAATTGCCCGCGAGCCGCCATTCAAGTACCATTGGAAACATGCGAACAACCAAAATTACAATCATCACTATCACCATTCTGCTGACGGCATTGCTGCCGCTCAGTGCCGCATGCGGCACGGCAGAGGAAACACTGCCCACGCCCATACCAACCTCCACGCCAACAGCCACATCAACGCTGATGCCAACACTCACGCCCGTCCCAACGGCAACACCAGCACCGCCACCAACCGCACCGCCGATGCCACCGCCAACGCGTACACCGGTCGCCGTCGGCGCAAGCACAACCGGCGCGCAAGGAAGCGAAGCATCATCAAGCACAGGTTCTTCAATCAGTAGGGACAGCGATCCCGCCGCGCTGATTGCAGCCTCAATCGAGGCGATGCAGCATACGCAATCGTTTCACGCCGAAGTGGACGCTGTGTTCAAGGTCGTGCAGACGGAGGCGAGTTTCCGCATGGACGAGGAGACATTCGGCACGGAGTTCCCCATCCGATACATAGGCGATTTCCAAATGCCCGACCGCTCGGACGGCAAGCTGCAAATCGCCTTGGGCTTAGCGCTGCTGGAATTGGACATCATCACGATTGGCGAGACCGCATACATCACCAATCCCGAAACAGGCGCGTGGGAGCAATTCCCGCTATTTCTAACAGGCTTGCCGGACCCATACGATCTAGTGCTGGCGCCGTCGGACACATCGCGCTACACGAATTTGCAGTATGTCGGCGAGAAGACGACCGACGGCGTGCAGACGCATCACATCAGGGCAGACCTGCGCGCCAATGTGCTGGGCAGCGCCTTTGACAAACTGTTCGTGGAAGTGTGGATAGGCACGGACGACAACCTGCTGCGCCAACTCAGCATGGCTGGCGAGACATCCGTAGATGAGCAAGACACCGCAGGCATTGCAAGCAATACACTCGGCGCAGCCGACATTGGCGGCGACGCCGAGTTTCTAGTGACCATTACCTACACAGACTACAACACCGACATCGTCATCACGCCGCCAACAGGCTAACGACCAATCCTACCGATCCCCCGTCCTGTTAGTTGGCTACATCGGCGAAATAGGCTTGTCCGGCGGGGTGAGTCCGCGCCCGCCGCCGTAAATCACGCGCGGGCGGAACAGCCGATTGTCGTCGTGCTGCTCTAGCACGTGCGCCACATTGCCTGCCGTGCGAGACGCCAAGAATATCGGCGTGTACAGCGGAATCGGTATGCCAAGCAGGTAGTACAGCAATCCGATGGGATAGTCCGTATTTGGGTACAAGCCCTTTTCGCGGTACATCACGCTCTCGACCGTCGAGTAGATTGACGCTAGCTCTTCGCCTTCCGGTATGCGGTTGGCAAGCTTCGGGATGTAGTCCATCAGGAAGCGCGCGCGCGGGTCGTACTTGCGCATATAGACGCGATGCCCAAAGCCCATAATGCGCTCGCGGCGCTCTAGCTTGCCCATCGTGTAGTCCTCGGCGTGCCCGGGACCGCCTGTGCCGTTGATGTCCATCAGGAACTCGATCGCCGCTTCGTTCGCCCCGCCGTGCAGCGGTCCCTTAAGCGATGCCACCGCGCCGACCATCGCGCCGTACATGTCCGACAGCGTGGAAGCGATGACCCGCGCCGCGAATGTCGAATTCGGCATCTCGTGCTCGATGTAGCACATGTGAATGCGGTCGAATGCGTCCAACGACTCCGCATCCGGCTTCTCTCCACGTAGCATGTACAGGAAGTTCTCCATGTAAGGAAGATCGGGATTGGGGCGCACGATGGGCAGGTCGTTCAGAGCTCGGTACGAATTGACCACCAGGGTCGGCGTCTGCGCAAGCAGTTTGATGCCCTTCTCAAGGTTTGCCTCATGCGAGTTATCGTGCAGCAGGGCTGGGTCTTCGTAGCCTGCCAAGAACGACAGTCCCGTTCGCAGCGCATCCATCGCCACCGTGGACTTTGGCATCAGATCGAACAGGCGGTATATCTCGTCCGGCACTTCCGACTCGGCAACCAGCCTGTCGCAGAACGCGCGCGCCTGCTCCGGCGTCGGCAGTTCGCCGTAAATCACCAGATACGCCACATCCGTATAGCATAGATTCTGAGCCAGCTCTATAAGGTCATAGCCGCGAACCAGAATCTGCTCGATGTCCACGTCTAGGTATGAAACCGAAGTCTCCGTAGCAATCACGCCCTCAAGTCCGGGGCTGTAATCCGGTGTTGTCATCTTTTTTCTCCCAGTGAATGTGTGATCAGTCGTTATCTGCCGCTGCACCTGCGGAGGTTCGCATGTCCTGTGTTGTAACTTCACCCTTCAGGTAAGGCAACAGCAATTCGGCGGCGTGCAGCAGAGTAAAGCCCACCGCATCGCCATCGTCGCCATAGTGCGCCGTTAGATTTTCGGAGACTTGATTTGAGAATTTCACGGCGTTGAGATTGACCAGAGTCAGAGCCCCGTCCTTAACGTAATGATTGTACGCGTCTGGATCAGAAGATGAGATAGTCTCGTAACCATAGTCCATTCCAGTTTGGAATGGAATGTTCAAGAGCAATTCGGCCGCGTGGTCCAAAGTGAATCCTACAATTTCACCTTCCGCGTCATAGTCGGCAATCAGGTTTTGAGTAACATTACCCGCCTCACTTGCAGGCATGCCGCTCCAAATGGACAGAGTGTCAGTATCGATGAAATATGAGATCTTCAGATTCATGGTGTTCCCCATCTCTTCAAGGCGTGGTGGTCGAAGAATCGGTTGAGCAATTTGCCGTCTTCAACTATCACGCGAAGCCACTTTTCTGCTTCAGGGATGTAACCACAATACCTTATCCTGCCATCCGGCTGAACTTCGGTACGGTACGGCTTGTCCAACACTCTCTCAACCCATTCATCCTTTACTTCGGGGTGATTGCGCCTGTCAACGGTATCATAGTATTCAGTAGTTTCCATGTATTAGGCGGCTCAACTGCTCTTTTGTTAACCGCGTCCACTCATATACTCCCTATCGCCGGTTAGGGCTATGGCGCTATCAGCTTCGGCGTAGGCGTCGTATTCGATTAGGTCGTATAGTTCGGCGCGCGTCTGCATCTGCGGAAGCCAATCGACTAGCGTGCCGTGCCGCTTTAGGTCTGTCAGCAAGGCTTCGGTCGTCTTTGCCGCCGCGCGCAGTGTGCTGACCGGGAATATCACGATGTTGTAGCCCAGCGCCGCGAACTCGTTCGCCGTAAGATACGGCGACTTGCCGAACTCGGTCATGTTCGCCAGCAGGCTGCCGCCCACGGCGTCCGCGTACATGCGGAATTCGTCGGGCGACTGCATCGCCTCCGGGAAGATGATGTCGGCTCCCGCTTCCTTGCACAGCCGTCCGCGTTCTATAGCCGCTTCCATGCCTTCGATTGCCCGTACATCGGTGCGCGCGATGATAAGCATATTCTCGCGCGCTTGCGCCGCCGCCGCTATCTTCTCCACGAATGCGTCAGTGGAAACGACCGTCTTGCCGTCCAGATGTCCGCATCGCTTGGGCAGCACTTGGTCTTCTATCTGCACCGCCGCCGCGCCTGCCAGTTCGAGTTCCCTGACTGTGCGAATGACGTTTATCGCCTCGCCAAAGCCCGTGTCCGCGTCCACGATAAACGGCAGCCCGGACGCGCGCGTCATCCACCGCACCGAGTCGGTCAACTCCGCGAGCGTTAACAGCCCGATGTCCGGTATCCCCAGGCTCGCCGAGAACGCCGCGCCGGAGAAGTACAGCGCATCGAACCCTACCTTGCGAGCTATCATCGCAGTCAGCGGGTTGAACACGCCGGGCGCGACCACCGTTTCGCCGGCGTCCAGGATCTTGCGCAGCTTTACGGCGTGGTTCTGCGCCGGCTCTCGTTCCAGCATCCAGATCATATCCGCATCGCCTCCATCAGCGCCGACAAGTCGCGCTGCTCGTCGATATGCCACACCAAGTCGATGACCCGCCGCGCCTGCTCTTCCGTCCACACATCCTCGACATTCAGCATGAACTTGCGCTCGACCTCATCATCGGTCATCTTATTCATCGCGTGCCCGCGCGGGAAGCTCACCTCGCGCGCCAGCATGCCGCCGTCCTTCGTCTTGATGGTAATGCGATTCGGTATGCCTTCCGGATAGCCTTCAGTCAGCGCGTCGTCCTCTTCAAGGGTCGTTTTGCCCAGCAGCGACTTGACGTCCGCACTGTCGAGCATCTGCTGCGAGAACGAATGCTTGGTAACCGTGCCGTCGAGCAGCGCCGCCGCCACGATGTACATTAGCGAATGGTCGGCAGTCTCGCGCGTCTTCGGCGCCCACTTCTCTGGGTCTTTCGCGATGATTTCGTACGACACCTTGAATGTGTCGAGGTGAATCGAATCTATCAAGTTGATGTCGCCGCCGAGTTCGTCTCGCAGTTCGACCGCGGCGTCCACGGCGCTCTGCGCATGATACTCGACGGGCCACTTCTTTATGTAGGTGTCCTGTATGCGTGTCGGAGCGGCACCGTCTGTGAGGGAGGTCAGCGCGGCATCGTCAAAGGGTTTGCCGCCCAGCAGCTGCGCGAAGAAACCCATCTCGCCGTCGAACGGCTGGTATGGTCCGGTTAGTCCGCGCTGTGCTACGAGGCTTGCAAACACCGCGTTTCGCACCGAGTTCGCCGCCGCCGCGCCTTTCCACATGGAAAGTTCGCCAGCGCGTGTCTGCCGCATTGACGCGTGTGGCACGCTGGCGATGGAAATCGTGTGCTCGATGGTGTCCGCGGACTGCCCCATAATGCTGCCCGCGCCGCACGCCGCGCCGATGCCGGTGTACACCACATGGTCCCACTGGTGCGCGCGCACGCTCGCCGCGTCACACAAGTTGACCGATACTTCGTAGCCGGCTGCGATGGCAGTCAGGATGTCGCGCGGTGGCTTGCCAGCCCACTCGCACAGCGCCATAAAGCCGGGAATCATATCGCTCGGATGCAGCGGCTCAAGCGACAGATAGGTGTCATTGAAGTCCAGATACCGCGTCATAAGCCCGTTGGCGAATGTTGCCGCTTCCGGGGTAACGCGCGATGGCGCGCCCCAGACGGTCGCGCCGTTCGGCTGTTCGAAATCATACGCGAACATCCGCGCCGCTTTAGGCGCGTCCTCGGAGAAAGCTGCCATGCTCACGCCGATGCTGTCCAGAATTCGGCGCTTCGCCTCGTGCGCCGACTCCGCCGGCACATCCTCATACTGCAGCCCTGCCGAATACTCGGCGAACATGCGACTGAACTTATCTGACATATTGCCATCCTTTGCTTTCGAAAATACCGATTCATTGTTGGTAGAAAGACTATCTGTTCCGTTCGTGGTGAGCCTGTCGAACCACCTTTATGGGATAACATCAATTGACCAATGGCAAGCCAATCATATAGACGCCTCACCGTACTTTCAACACGCGCTATGCAGCAAGATTGTTAACGCCTATGCGCTGGATTCTCCTCTTGTTGTAGGTAGAGTGCGCAGGACGATTCATCAATCTACGCTCTAATCGGCGTATGAATCATTGGGGATCGTCTGAAAGGATGAAGTCTGGGACGAAGGTAATCCTCTCCCTAATCTTGGAGTGGTGTGTATGCAAGTGCCCTCCAGCGGCAGCATAAATCGTCAGAATCCACTTGTGCGCCGGTTTGTGCTCCGTGACCCTTCCGTCAGGAAGATGCGCGAAGAAAACGGTGCCGTCGTCTACTTTCTTTTCGTAACAATCATGGTCTGGATTAGGATTGAAGTGTGTACTATAACCTACGCTGGCTAGAACGCGCCGTATGTTGCGATAGATGCGCCGATTCTCTTTTAGAGATTGCCTTTCACTTTTGCCGGGACGAGAGCCTTTCTCTTTATAAGGATTCGCAATTACGCCCCCAAAATTCGCCTGATAAAGATTTGGACGCCTACCAGTCGTCAGCCTAACTTTCCGTCTGCTGGCCACTTGAAACCTCCGAATCTTTAGCTTCATGTTCCAGAACCGCCTGCACCTGCCATGCCTCTACCCCCGGAAACCACTCCAGAAACTCGGCGACCGTAGCGCCGTCTTTGAGATTCTCAGGCAGCACCAACACCAACACGCGCGTGCCTCGAAATATCAGCGCACCTCCCAAATTTTTCAGGATGGCTCTCCACCGCGTCGCAGGACACCCATTTGGTCATTTCAATCCTCCCCATCCAGTACATCCTGTCACACCAATCCGTCCCGCAAGATGCTCCGCGCAATCACCAACCGCTGTATCTCTGATGTGCCTTCGTATATCTCCGTAACCTTGGCGTCGCGGTAGTAGCGCTCGGCGTCCGTTGGCGCGAGGTAGCCTGCGCCGCCGTGCATCTGCACCGACTTGTCAGCCGATTCCACCGCCACTCGTGAGGCGTATAGCTTCGCCATCGACGCTTCCTTGACTATCGGCATGCCCTCGTCTCGCAGCGTGGCTACGCGCATCACCAACAGCCGCGCCGCGTCTATCTGCGTCGCCATGTCCGCTATCATCCACTGGATTGCTTGCAATTCCGCCAGCTTCTGCCCGAACGCCTCGCGCCGCTTCACATGCGCGACCGCCGCCTCGTATGCCGCCTGCGCGATGCCGACGCACTGCGCCGCGATGGATATGCGGCTGGAGTTCAGCACATGCATCGTCTCGCGGAATCCTTCGCCCTCGTCGCCCATGCGATTCTCCGACGGCACCGGGCAGTCCTCGAACACCACCTCGGCGATGGATGACGCGCGCATGCCCATCTTGCCCTTTAGCGGGTTGACACTTAGCCCCGCGCTGTCGCCCTCGACGATGAGCGCGTCTATGCCGCGTGTTCGCAGCGATCGGTCGTGCGTCGCCAGCACCGCGAACACTGCCGCTTCCGGCGCGTTGGTGATGAATGTCTTGCTGCCATTGAGCAGGTAGCCGCCGTTGTCGCGCGTCGCGGTCGTGCGCATCGCCCCGGCGTCGCTGCCCGAGCCCGGCTCGGTCAACGCGAACGCGCCGATATGCTCGCCGCTTGCCAGCTTGGGCAAGAATTGCCGCTTATGCCCGTCCGTGCCCCACATATTGATGAACTGCGCGCACAGCGATAGATGCGCGATGTACGATGTGCTTGTCGCGGCGCACGCCCGTGCAACCTCTTCGACCGCGATGGCAAGCTGCCGGAATGTGCCGCCGCTGCCACCGTACTCTTCGTCCAAGGTCAGCCCTAGCAGACCCAATTCGGCAAGCCCCTTGAAGTTGTCATAAGGAAACTCGCCGCTCTCGTCGTATGCGGCGGCTCGCGGCGCGATTTCGTTGTCCACGAAGTCTTTCACCGTTGACTTCAGCAGCGCTTCTTCCTCGCTTAACAAATAACCCGACATTCTCAATCTCCCACTATCCCACTATCCTGAATATCCTGTCCATCCTGTTAAATGCTTCTATTTTCCGTCAACGCCGCCTCAACTGCCGACCGCGCGTCCACAAGCGACAGCCCGCCGGTTTTCGTGCCGCCGCCCTTGTATCCGCCGAACACCGCATACCCCGCGTTCAGCCAGAAGCAGTCCACACCCTCGAACCCCGCATCCGCAAGCCACGCGAGCTGAGCGGACAGCGGCGAAAGCATCTCGCTTGGTTCCGGATGCCTGAAGATATTCCACTTCTCTTCCACGAACCTGTCGAACAGCGCCGTATCGCCCGTGCGCTCGACCGACTGCCGCGCCGATATTCTGTCGTAAGCGTCCGAGAACAGTCTGACGCCCTCGACGCGCTCCGGCTGCACACAGTCTATCAGCATCAGTGCGCCGCCATCGTTCATTCGTCCATACGCCTCACGAAACAGCTGCCGCTTGCCATCGTCGGTCAGATGATGCACCACGAGCGACGACACTACGCAGTCCGCGCCGTCCAGTTCTCCCTGCCAGTCATCCGACTCCAGCGCAAAGTAACGCACATCGACACGCCCCCCGAATGGCAGCAGCAGTTTCGAGGCATGTTCGCGCATCGACTCCGATCCGTCCAGCGCCAGTGCCGTCGCCTTCGGAAACGCCGTCAGCGCCGCATATTCCAACACACCCTCGCCGCACCCCAAATCCACAATGCGAAAGGCGTCATACCTGCCAAACGGCAGCAGGCACAGCAAAGTCGCGAGCTGCTCATCCCGCCTCGGCACCGCGACTTCTGCCAGCGCGCGATAAACCGCCGAATCGCCCTCATCCCAATTCACCATACCCTCAGTCCTTATCCTATGCTGCCATCTTGTCTAGCGATGTAAGTTAACCAGCCGCACCGAAAGCACGGGCGGGATGTCTTTGTACATCAGCCAGCCTAGCTTGTCGTCGTCCGGTAAATCCTCCGGAAATACCGGCTCTTTGATCGCGTCCACCACGAATCCCACCGCGAAGAATACGCCGAGCAGCGCGCTTATCGGACGGTGGAAGTAGTTCTGCGGCAGCGGCTGCCCGACCATAGCCAATCCCTTATGTGTGTGCGGCTCGATGTAGCGTGTAACCTGCACCGACACGCGCTCCGTGAGTTCGCCATCGTTCTCTTCGCGCTCCAAAGTCTGCCGAAAGCCTTGTGTCGAGTTGAAGCACGGGTGCATCACGGAGAACACCATCCGTCCGGACGGTTTCAGCAGCAGCCGTGCCGCGCTCGCGATTGGTGTGATGCTTGATATGTCCATCAGCGCCATTGTGCAGACTACGGAGTCGAACTCGCCCGCGCCGAGCGCCACCATCGCGGCTTCGTCCGTCGCATCCACGACATCGAACTGCACGCTGCCGGCGTAATCGGTATCTGTCGAAGTGCGCCGCCGCGCGTGTTCGATCATACCGGGCGCAGCGTCCACGCCGAGCACATCCGCGCCAAGCGACGCCATTTTCCGCACGAACTGCCCATTGCCGCATCCAATGTCCAGCACGCGCTCACCTGCTTGCAGCGAGAGCAGTTTCAATTGCGTGGGCTCGATTAGAAATTTGTGAAACTCATTCCCTTCCCCCATCCGCTCATCCCAGAAGTCGGCATTCCTGTTCCAAATCCCAATCGTCTCTTGTCCCAGCGACGCAAAATCAACCATCGCAACCTCCATGCCCCCGATTATACTGCAATGCGGCGCCTTCCGCGCTCAATTTGAGATAGGCTATTGTTGTCGCTTGCAAGTCTGTCCTCTTCCCCTTAACGGGGGAAGGTTAAGATGGGGGGTGGGGATGTCTTCTGTGCGCCGCCATTGGTCATAATGCCAGACAAGTTGCTAGTTTCTTGACATATCATGTTACTGACACATAGAATGAACACCAGTTCTGGGTAAGCGCCATCCGCGCCGCTTTCATAGTGAAAACAACTGTCAAGCCAACACATGCTACCCGCAGGTCAACACCGTGCTACCTACAATTACCCCAACAACAGCCCCAAGCCAACCCCGCATCGAGTGCGCCGATTATCGCAATTTCCTGCACTCGCTCGACAGGAACTCGGTTGACCTCGTGCTCACTGATCCGCCCTATTCCGTCAGCAGGAAGACAGGCTTTGGCAGTGTCAAGACAGGCGTGCAGCGCTTCGCCGTCTCTATGGACTTTGGGGAGTGGGACCACCGGCAGATTGACTTGGACGCGCTCGCGCAGGAAGCATACCGCGTATTGCGGCGCGGCGGCACGGCGATAGTATGGTACGATTTGTGGAAAATCAGCCACCTGTACGACGCGTTATCGAATGCCGGGTTCAAGATGCTGCGCCTTGTGGTGTGGAATAAGACCAATCCCGTGCCGCTGAACAGCAAGTGCACCTACCTGTCCAACAGCCGCGAGACGGCGGTTGTCGGCGTGAAGGGCGGCAGCCCCGCGTTCAACAGCGCCTACGACAGCGGCGATTACGCATATCCGATACCGAGACACGGCGGCAAGCGCATTCACCCCACGCAAAAGCCGCTCGACCTGTTCCGTGAACTCATACGCAAACACAGCGAGCGCGGCGCGATGGTAATAGACCCGTTCTTAGGCAGCGGCACGACCGCCGTCGCCGCGCTCCAAGAGGGCAGGATGTTTGCCGGCTGCGACATCGACGATTACTACACACAGGCGGCAATATCCCGCATCCAAGAAGAGATTTCTGAGCTATGAACGAACGCATCGTTTCCGGCGCGCCGCATGAGTTCGACCACTCGTTGGACAGCAGCCTGCGCCCGCGCCGTATCGCTGACTACATCGGCCAGAACGCCGTGAAAAACCTGCTCGTCATCAGCGTCAAGGCGGCGCAGCAGCGCGGCGAACCTCTCGACCACGTGCTGCTGTACGGTCCGCCCGGTCTTGGCAAGACTACTCTTGCCAACATCATGGCGTTCGAGATGGGCGCGCAGATAAAGACCACATCGGGCCCGGCGATAGAACGTCCCGGCGATATGGTCGCCACGCTTACGCAGATGCAAGAGGGCGACATCCTGTTCATCGACGAAATCCACCGCCTCAGCCGCGTCGTGGAAGAGGTGCTGTATCCGGCGATGGAAGACTACTTCGTGTCGTGGGTCATCGACAAGGGGCTGAAGGCGCGTAGCATGAACCTGTCCATCAAGCCGTTCACGCTCATCGGCGCGACCACGCGATACGGTATGCTCAGCCCGCCGCTGCGAGATAGGTTCGGCAACATCCATCGCCTCGACTTCTACGACGAAGACGCGATGGCGACCATCGTTGGGCGTTCGGCGCGCATACTGGAAATTGATGCGGAAGAGCAGGGCGTAGTCGAGATTGCCAGCCGTGCGAGGGGAACGCCGCGCATCGCCAACCGGCTGCTGCGCCGCGTCCGCGACTACGCGCAAGTGATAGGCGACGGCGTCATTACGGCGGACATCGCGCGAGCGGCGCTGTCGCAGCTTGAAGTGGACGGTCGTGGGCTAGATGGCACGGACACTAGGATGCTGCGTTCGATAATCGAAAAGTTCGACGGCGGTCCCGTAGGCTTGGACACGATAGCCGCATCCATCAGCGAAGACTCCGACACCATCGAGGATGTGTACGAGCCGTATCTCCTGCAGCTAGGCTTTCTGGACAAGACACCGCGCGGCAGAATCGCAACACGCCTAGCATACGACCATCTTGGCTTCAACTACGGCAAGGACGAGCCGAATTCGGCGCAGGCGTCTTTGTTTTAGCCATTCCTCCATTCCGCAATCACGCATCGATAAGAAAAGAGAGAGCGATCGAGAGACCGTCCTCAACATTTCTTGCCAATGTGCGCGTTATGGGTTTCTTTGCCCTATCCTTACCTTCCCCCCATGGAGGGAAGGGACTAATACCGATTCGCTTTACTTATGACACAGAATGGTCGACTGGCATGAGAGATGGCTTGGGTGCTTTCGTGAGCAATCTCTTCAAAAGGAAAGAAACCGGAACAGGCACCCGTCATCCGTGTGCAGATGTACGGCGGTAGGACAGACACCAGTTGTACCAGTTCAACTTGCTTAGAGAGTACAGACGGAACATAGGCAGCGCGGTATTCGCGGAATCGAAGGCACTGATGGATGCGGACAGTCTGTCGCAAGTGCGAGAAGTGGTAGAGTCGATAATGAAGTCGGCGTGTATCGTCGCTTGAAGACGACCGTAGGGCGTGGCTTCAAGTCTCTCCCACTCGAGGTCTCCGTAAGCGTTGTAGAATCTGGCGGTATAATTGAGATCGAACTCAGCCATTTGTTTCTCTCTCTTCCGAGGGGAATCTTACAACAGGGAGAATAGCATATACACTCTTGTGTACTTCGACAGATTACGATGCGAGTTGCTCAAGTACGTAGAGTAGAGTTAAGGCAGGGGACCGAAGAATGGAAATTCGCCAGGTAAAGCCTAGAGACGTTGATCAGTTGGCTGACTCGCTCAGTCCCAGAGTAAGCGGGGCGCAGGTCAGGATCCGTCCCACACGGCAAAGTAGTATTGGTCCGGCGTGCCGGTGAAATCAGAGAGGAGGCGGGACAATTCGACAATATCTTCAGGATCCATTTCGCCTGCGCGGGGTTCATCTGCCCACGGCCGGTCTGCGGAGCCATACCCCGCTATTGGGACGCTGATGCCCTGGAATGCCATCAGACTGTGATAGACCTTGCCGCTCCATTCGGCGACCGTAGCCCATCGAACGCGCCGGTCTTCCTGCGTCATAGCAGGATGGAACAGGCGGGCGTATGCCGCATATCCTTTGGGTACAAGGGACTCTACATGCGCAAAACGACTTCCAAGTGCATCTTCTATCCAGCGGCCCGGAGTGGCATTGAACAGAAGAGTCAAATTATTGGGTGGAGGGTGTCGCAAGCCGGAGTTCATTTCAGTTAAGACCCTTTCCCGACTCGATGATGTATCGCGAGGGAGTTTATACTCCGTCCATCTTTCGTGTGTTCGGAGTCAGCCGGGAGCGTTCCTGCTACTCAAGCAGCCCTATGCTCACGAGTATGAACGTGTAAGCCTCCGCCGTTTCGTAAAGCCCGTCATACCTGCCTGATCTGCCGCCGTGCCCAGCTTCCATGTTGGTCTTCAGCAGCAGCAGGTTGTCGTCCGTTTTCAACGACCGCAGCTT
>VXNZ01000043.1 GCA_009840355.1 Chloroflexota bacterium | reverse complement strand
CCGCCCCCTCCACTACCACCCTCGCCGGTTCCGGCGCCGCCCTCTGCGCCTGTATCATTCCCATCACCTTCAGAATCAGCGTCACTGTCCTTCGGCAACTTGGGCGTTCCCTGTTTGCGGACTGGTTTAAGCGAAATCTTGACTTTAGCGCCAAAGCCTGGCTCACTGTGGCCTTCGCCTCGGTAGTCGCCAGACTCCTCAAAAGGCTCCTCGGGCTGATAATCTGGAAGATATACCGCCAACTCAGAAAGAACCGTTTTTTCCCCTCCCTCCGGCGGTCCAGCTTGTTTGCGAATTTCGCCTCTCACCCAGTCCGTGATGCGCTTAAGCGCCCTACGACCACGGTCACGATCATCCCTTGGCAGTCGATTAGGTTCGAATTGATCATGTCTTGGATTTTCCATACGGCGCAGAAGCTCATTGCCCTCGGGATCTTCAAATACGCAGAGCGCAGCAAAGTCACGGAAACCATGAAAACGAATCAAACCGGCCTGTTGGGTCGTTACAAGCATCCCTGTCCGGCGCACGAAGGCCACCTTCCTTGGCAACCCCTCGGCAGTACTGATCCAAAGCCTACAATGTCCCAAGTCAACATCTTGTTTCTCTGCAGCAGGCTCTTCTTTCGACAGCTCCCAAAAAATCTGTGCATCTTTCACTGAATTGCCGGTAGAAGCCTGAGGGTTTTCGGAGCTATCGGAACCTTGCAAGTATTCGAACCATTTGTCGATCGAAGTACGGTCCATTTCCATCAGGTCGGTATACTTGTCTGGTTCTACGATTACATTTAAGCGCTCAGTACCGATCGCGTAGAAAAAGTTCTCTATGACACTTTCGGCAATGCGACTGCGCCAGTCTCCAGTCTCTTGAAATCCCATAACTGTAACGCTGGTACCTCTAGCCGGTCGTTGGTCCTTTTCAATCACCCGAAACTCGTTCGGTATACCATCGGTCAATTCGAGACAACCCTCCTTTAGCCCGAAGAATCCCGTCCCCTGGGTCTCATTGCCGTCAGCGTCGGAATGCGATATGAGCACTGACTTCCCTTGAAACTTTTCGCGTTCCTGTCCATTCTCGATGAAACAAGTCCAATAGAAGACAGTTCGCAGGTTCGATACAGCGAACGGTGCATACTTCCCAATACCGTGAGAACCTCCAGCTCCCTCCATATCGGGCTTATGACTAAATCCCTGCATCTTTACTAATGCCCGCCAGTTTTCCCCGAAAAGACCGGTCGTATTTCGATCAGAAATGCGCAAACACGGAACCTGTTTGGCTTCGACAAACTTGGCCGCTTCACGTAGGGCTGCAGCTTCCATGGCGTGCTGGTGCTCGGTTATCGTACTTCTGCAAGATTCGATAGCCGTTGCTAGTTCGCTGCGACCAACTTGGTCCAGGTCACAATCAAGCAATTCAAATGAAACATGCACAGGCTGTTCCTGATCGAGGCAAGCGTCAAGAGAATTCTGTATTGTCTCTCGTGCGAGGCTCGCCAACGGCTGCCCAGTGAAATGGGCCATTCCGGGATCGTTGATCCCAGTACTAATTCCCCCATTTGTCGGCGGAAAGAGCCAACCGATTTGCCGGGTCATTTACTATCAAAACCTCTATCATCAAGTATTCTGGCACAGGTTTTCCCGACCAAGCGGGCGAGCCCCACGCAAACAGAGTTTCCGAGCAGACGATATTGCTCCGTCTCCGGTATCTTGGGAAAGAGACCATCCTTGTCATCGAACCCTTGGAGCCGAGCCACCTCACTGACACTTAAGCGCCGAATTCCCCAAGGGTCGCGAACGAACGGAACGTTGTGCCCACCAATGCCCATGTTGGCCGTAAGGGTTGGACATAGCCCTTGTTTCTTCTCGCGCACGTACGAGCGACGCAACTGGTAAACGTTTGCTTCCGACTCACCTGCGCATATTGCACGGTTAATCATCTTATAGTAGCGGTTGTCGGGAGAAAGATAGGCGTCCTCACAACCGCGCTGAGTGCGGTCAACGAAGTCTGCGAGAGGACGTCGTTCTGACTCGGAACCACTTCCCAAGAAAGGCGGACAGAACGGGTTCCGTGAAAATCGATCCCGTAACGCCGCGACCATGAACAAACGTTCACGGTCCTGCGGTAACTCCGTTGCATCCTTGACATTCACGACCCAGCATGCTTCCTCTCTGAACCAATAGCCGATTCGTCGCATAGCGCGACGGACGCGGTCAAACCACTCCCCATTGGCGCCGTACAGAAGATGCGGAACGTTTTCCAAGATAATCAGCGAAGGCCGTACCTTTGGCTGAAATTCTTCAATCAGCCGAGGAATCTCGAAGAATAGATTTCCACGGGAGTCCCCGAAACCTCGTCGATTTCCGGCCTGAGAAAAACTCTGACAAGGGAAGCCCGCCGCGAGTACATCTATACTTCCAAGACTATCCACCTGGACGGATAGCTGTCGCACATCTTTCTCGATCAACCGTACCTGCGGGAAACGGTGCCGAAACGCAGCACATGCATACTCGTCGTTGTCGGTTGCCCAACTGATCTCAAATCCAGCATGTTCCAACCCAGTGGCAAACCCTCCCATACCACTGAACAAGCATGCGGCCGTTGGAGCCTTCTTGTCTGCTATTGAACTGCCATTAGTAACAATAGCTTGAGGTTTTGCTAAAGCAGTAGGGCCACTCGTTTTTAGCATTTGTCTATCCAAATTCGCAGCAGACCAGCGTATCCACAATGTAAGGAGTTGCTCAAATTTGTGCGATAAGCGCATATACTAATGCAACCAATTGAATTTGGCTTGCCATACCCGTACCCAACGCTCGCTCGAGTCACGAAATTAGGGCGTCGGCAATCGTAATGCGGTGAAGGGCTAAAGATCATCGTGGCCACCGTTTCGAAACGTTATGAGCACATGATAGTGTCTCGATTGAGCAACGCAGTGTAATCATGGCATAGGATCTTTGACAACCGATCAAAGGCAGGCCACATTCGGACAGTGACTGACGTAGCTTCCTCCACTCGGAGGACCCTGAGTGCGTCGTGCGCACTTGATTAGGGCCTGCTTTGCACCCAACCCGATTACCGCATGTCAAGAGTATAGTCGCCGAAGAAAGTAACGATGATTAGCGATAAGGTAAATTGAATCAACCTTTGAAAGTCGGTACTGATTGGACTTTCAACCTAACGAGACCTTACTGGCATTGGGATGCGCGTGAGAAGCTGCTCTGGAATTAGATCGCCAGCAACGTGTGCCGCGTTCCTTCGTCGGGTCCGTCGCATACTCGGCGCTGCACTAGCTCCCAGCTCTGAGCGAGCGCCGCCCCCGGTAACGCTGTCAGCACCGAAACGCTCAACAGCACCCAACCCGCGATCGAGTGATTAAGCAAGCTCTCTAGCACTTTCTCGCACCTGAACAGCGTTGCATCCGTGATCGCATCCGGAAGCTCATCCGTTGTCTGCACGTCCGTGCTGAGGGCCATGCAAGCGTCGGGTCCGGGCCACCACTTCTGCCCTACGCCCGCGTGACGCATAGCCGAACCAGCTATTGCACGATAAGCCGCCGGGTCACGAGTGCTCCGGCACCAGCGAACGCCCAGCGTTGCTTGATAACCATAGAGCCTCGTCAAAGTGACCTGGCGGCTCCGAGATTGGTATCTGGAACGACCGGTTGCGAAACTATTCGGGCGCGACCTGTGGCGAGGCCCCATGATGTCGAGCCCGCCGGTCACCTCGTAGCGCATCAGCACCGGAACCTGGTAGCAAAGCCATTTCCCAGTTCCTGTGAGAAGAAACGAAAGCACGTAAGAGTGGGTCGAGCACTTCTTGATGGTCACGCAGCGAAGAAGCTCGCCGTTCAATGCCTTTGTTTGATCAAGATTTTCCGAATAGCGATGGCAGCGCTTGGCGCCGCAGTCTCCCCTCGTAGCATGGTTGTTACGGCGCTCGGCGCAGACCGCATCTCGACGTAGGGACAAGTGATGGAATTGCCTGCCGCTGCCGGGAGTCATACCAGCGGATACGTCAGGACGAGAGAGCGGAAGAGCGCGGCACGGGTGAGCTCGGCAGCCTGACTCAGACATCCCTGGCGACGAGCGCGTGCCGGCCTACCGCAGTTTGCCTTCCTTCTGTTTCACTGCATCGACGATATCCGCCAGCAACAGCAACGTAGGTTCTGCATCCAACACCAACACGCGTAGAAGACCGGCCGCGTGAACTCGCTCCTATTTCAACGCAACTGTCGAAAAAGACAGGGAAACTGGCCGGCTTCTTCACCGGTTGGGTGCAAATATGCAATGCAATACAATGACGTGAAAACTGTCCGAGCCCGTTGGAAATGGCGGATCCGATCGCTTGGTACGACTCGAACTCCGAGGCTGTCATAGCGCAGTACGAGGGCTTGACTTCCGATACGGTCCACCGCTGGCTTCGTGACTTGCTACCCAAGGGCTCGGCCACGGTCTTGGACATCGGCGCTGGCAGCGGCCGTGACGCCGCCTGGCTGTCAGCCAAGGGCTACGACGTCGTGGCGGCAGAGCCTTCCGCATCCATGCGGGCCGCCGGAGCGGCAATACATGCGCAGGCCGCCATCCGATGGATCGATGACCGGCTACCGGCACTCGCCACCGTCTCCAAATCCGGCCTGTCGTTTGATCTGATCCTTCTGAGCGCTGTCTGGATGCATCTGCCCCCGGGCGACCGGCCGCGCGCATTTCGCAAGATCATCAACCTGCTCAAGCCGGGCG
>VXNZ01000042.1 GCA_009840355.1 Chloroflexota bacterium | reverse complement strand
AGTCGCGGATTTCACCCTTGTTTGGCGACAATGTGATCCGTCGTCGGAAGGGGACCCACGTGTGGAAGTTCGTAATCACCGGTCTGTTGCTCGCAGCTGTTGCTGTGCCGTCGGCACTGTTAGGGACGCAAGGACAGTCTGCCTCAGAAGCGCGAATCAACGCCTACAAGCACGAAGATGGGCGTGTCGAGTTCGCGCTGCAAGTGAGAGAGGGAGATAGCTGGGGTGAGCGTATTCTGCCTAGAGGCAGATACCTGGGCGCAGACGTGCGGACGGGCAGATGGTTGTCGTCAACACCCGTGGAGATATCCGCTGCGTCTCCGGCCGTGCGTTTGCCGGTCTACTACCCCAGCGGAGACTGGTGGGGAACCAGAATCGAGTTCATCGCAGAGAATGACAATGATATCGAGACATGGCGGACGGAACTCAAACTCTGGGCGCATGAGAGTAATGACGATAGAGTGCGGAGTGCCAATCTGAGCTTTTCTTGTGGGCAGGGCTTCAACGATGAAGGCAGGCTGGTCTACAAGTTCAACGGTTGGTGGGGACTTCAAGGGGTGGCGGCAGATCTCAATCGGCCCGTTGTGGCACACGCTATCGGGACAGTGCAGGGTACGTGGAGTCCGCACGAATACTACGGCGCAAGTGGCGGTGATGGAGTCTATCAACCGCCAGAAACAACAAAGCGAATCTGGAGATGGACAGATTGGCGGAACACCGAGCTCAGCACGAGGGAGTTCATGACAGAATTGAAGCAGTACGACGAACTCACATTATTGGCATCTGACCATTCCGGTAACGTCGTATCTGCAACGTTCAGGCTAGTCACCGCATTTTGGACTCCGATTCAGCCAAACCTCGACTACTGCGGAGAGTACTAGTCGAACTGGTGTAGGATTGTCTTGTAGCCTCGGATGGATTCGGACCATCGACCTCCGGCTTGGCATGCACGGTGCTCTGTCCACTGAGCTACGAGGCCACGAGAAAGCGCCAGCAGGCACATACACCTGCTGGCGCTTTCTCAATCATCTCACGACGAGGGGGCCATTCGTCAAGTAAACCCCTTGGCTTGACAAGTAGAACATATGCATGAGATAATGTATGTATAAGCGATTGAATATAGTTAGAAGGATGTATCGCTATGACAACGAAGGCACCGGGCAAGTCTCACAGGCAGGGCATTACCTTGTTCGAGGCGTTTGAGAAGTTTCGCACTGACGAACTCGCCGAAGCGTGGTTCATCGAGACCCGTTGGCCCAACGGCGTGGCTTGCGTGCGTTGTGGCAGTATGAACATTCAGGAGCGCCCCACGCGCAAGCCGCAGCCCTTCCGCTGCCGAGACTGCCGCAAGGATTTCAGTGTCAAGACCGATTGGATCATGCACAGCTCGAACGTGCCTCTGCGCAAGTGGGCAATGGCGTTCTTCCTGATGTCCACGTCGCTCAAGGGTGTGTCCAGTATGAAGCTGCACCGCGACCTCGGCGTTTCGCAGAAGACCGCGTGGCATATGGCGCACCGGATTCGTGAGGCGTGGAACACTGCGCAGGAAGCCCCATTCACTGGTCCAGTCGAGGCAGACGAAACCTACATGGGCGGACTGGAGCGCAACAAGCACGAATCAAAGCGCAAGCGACAGGGCGGCGGAACAGGCGGGAAGACTCCCGTTGCCGGTCTCAAGGACCGTGAGACGAATCGCGTCAAGGCGCAGGTCATTGATACGCCTGACGCTCGCACGCTGCTCAGTTTCGTTCACGACGGCACGGAGCACGATGCGACTGTCTACACGGACGGTTCGCGTGCGTACCTGGGGCTCGGCAGAGAGCATGGCGTGGTGGAGCACTCTGTTGGCGAGTACGTCAAGGGACAGGCTCACACGAACGGCATTGAGAGCTTTTGGTCGATGCTCAAGCGCGGGCACATGGGCACGTATCACAGCATGAGCGCGAAGCACCTGCATCGCTACGTGAGCGAGTTTGAGGGTCGTCACAACGCTCGTGAGCGGGATACGGACGAGCAGATGGCGGTGCTGGTCGCAGCCGGTGAGGGCAAGCGACTGCGGTACGCTGACCTCATTGGGAAGGAGCAGGAATGACTGAACAGGCAGGCTATCCGCCGAGAGTGAACGTGAGCGTTGAGGAACTTGCGCGAGCGACGTTGCGGCGAGCACGGCCGCGCAAGATTGTTGGGCGGGTGTATCGCTGTGTGGCGTGCGGGGAAGTGGTGGAGTGGCCCCAGGTGTTGGGGGATGATGTGGTGTGCGGGGGGTGTGCCAGTGCCCAGGTTTAGCAGAACACCGACAGTCCAACTGTCAGAAAATGTGATTGTTCTTCACGGCCAATCGAACAATGTCCCGTTGCACAACGGCGAACGCGCCTCTGGCAGGAGCGTTACGATCAAGTCAGAATCATATCCTTCAAGCAGGATTACCGATTTGAACTGGATCGAGGTTATCGACGCTGCCCATAGTAATCTCGGCATGACATTCGAGTATGACGAACAACGAAAGAGCCTGTACATCATCTTGGGAGATAATGAGCAGGTTGGTAACGTCCAACGGAAGAGGCGATTGACAAGAGATGAGCTTCGTACTAACTGGAAGTGGGCGAAGCGGGTCATATTTGGTAGTTGGGATCGAGATCTGGAAAAATGGATCGAGGAAGATGGTACCAGAGAGGCGAGGCAACAGTTAGCAGGATCACCAGGTCAACTCGGCGGTGGTCCGGGACAAGATGAGGAATATGCGCTTGGTGTGGACTTCGTCGCTGGAAGGAAGGTTGATTACTTGAATGTCTGGAGAGAAAGAGTACACAAGTGGAGCCGGATATTGGAGTTTGTGTTCTTGGGACTGCCGATTGCTATTGCGAATATCGACGGCTTGGAACTCTACATAGTCGCTCCAGTGTCCGTGGCTCTTTTCTTGTGCGCCTGGGCAATGGACGCTGTGAAGAGTAAGAATCGCCGATGGAAAGCGCGGGTAAGCTAGAGGGCAGTAGGTAAAATTCGATATAATCCCCGGAAGATACGGCACCAAGCTATTCGATACCATCCGCCAGGGTTGATAGCTGTCGTCCGTTCGCACAACCAAGCGTTCTCGTTCCGTCCATGCTTACGGTCGTGGCTGCCGAGCCAGGATTCGAACCTGAACTGAGGGATCCAAAGTCCCTAGTGCT
>VXNZ01000041.1 GCA_009840355.1 Chloroflexota bacterium | reverse complement strand
GGATTTCGCTACCTTAGGACCGTTATAGTTACGGCCGCCGTTCACCGGGGCTTCGATTTGAAGCTTTGACTTGCGTCGAACCTCGCCTCTTAACCTTCCGGCACTGGGCAGGCGTCAGCCCCTATACATCGCCTTTCGGCTTAGCAGAGACCTGTGTTTTTGGTAAACAGTCGCCTGAGCCTCTTCACTGCGGCCCACAAGGGCTTAGTCAGCATGTGACATCACCCCATGGGCACCCTTTCTCCCGAAGTTACAGGGCTAACTTGTCGAGTTCCTTAACGAGGGTTCTCCCGTTCACCTTAGGACTTTTACCCTTGCCCACCTGTGTCGGTTTGCGGTACGGTCACTGGAATCCCTGGCAGCGAAGATTTTCTTGGTGGCATAGGTTCAGCAAGATTCCCCCGGGTTTTATCCCTGGAGTTTTCACCCCCCTCAGCTCTGGGAACGGATTTGCCTATCCCCGTCGTCGCCTACAAGGGCAAACGCGCCATGTCCGATGGGCGCGCCCTGCCTACCTTCCCACGTCCCTCCTCTGCTTTAGAGCGGTATAACAGTGGTGCAGGAATTTTGACCTGCTGTCCATCGCTTTCGCGGTACGCTACAGCTTAGGACCGACTTACCCTACGCCGATCAACGTTGCGTAGGAAACCTTGGGCTTTCGGTGTCCTGGATTCGCACCAGGATTGTCGCTACTCATGCCGGCATTCTCACTTCTCAGCGCTCCACCAGGCCTTACGGCACCAGCTTCAATGCCCTGACAACGCTCCCCTACCAACCCCGCTCATAAATAGAGCAGAATTCCGCGGCTTCGGCGGTGGACTTTAGCCCCGTTACATTTTCGGCGCAGGAGCCCTCGACTAGTGAGCTGTTACGCACTCTTTAAAGGATGGCTGCTTCTAAGCCAACCTCCTAGCTGTCTGGGGATTCCCACTTCCTTTCACACTTAGTCCACACTTGGGGGCCTTAGCCTGCGGTCTGGGCTGTTTCCCTCTCGACAATGGAGCTTATCCCCCACTGTCTCACTCCCAAGCATCATTTTATGGCATTCGTGGTTTGGTTGGGGTTGGTAAGCTCACGCCCCCTAGCCCATCCAGTGCCCTACCTCCACAAAACTAACTTGAGGCTGTACCTAAATACATTTCGGGGAGAACCAGCTATCTCCGGGTTCGATTGGCATTTCACCTCTACCCACAGCTCATCCCAGCACTTTGCACCGTACACGGGTTCGGCCCTCCACTCAGTACTACCTGAGCTTCAGCCTGGCCATGGGTAGCTCACCCGGTTTCGGGTCTAATCCAGACAACTGCACGCCCTGTTCAGACTCGCTTTCGCTTCGGCTCCGGAACTTATATCCCTTAACCTTGCTGCCTAAATTAACTCGCCGGCTCATTCTTCAATAGGCACGCAGTCAGCCGGGCCGAAGCCCAGCCTTCCACGGCTTGTAAGTCTACGGTTTCAGGTCTATTTCACTCCCCTCCCGGGGTTCTTTTCACCTTTCCCTCACGGTACTGGTTCACTATCGGTGGCCAAGGGTATTTAGCTTTGGAGGGTGGTCCCCCCAGCTTCCCACAGGATTTCACGTGTCCCGTGGTACTCAACAGCATGCCAGGAGCCCAAACCCTTTCGCTTACGGGACTATCACCCTCTTCGGTCGTCCTTTCCAGATTCGTTCAGCTAAGGTTCGGGTTTCTTACTCCGTGTTCTCGCTGGGGCTTGAACTAGCATGTGTTACAACCCCCACCGGACATAGGACCCCAGTCCACTAAGTCCGATAGGTTTGAGCTCTTCCCCGTTCGTTCGCCACTACTAGGGGAATCTCTGTTGATTTATTTTCCTCAGGGTACTTAGATGTTTCAGTTCCCCCACTTACCTCCCTGCGTTTTCGCAGGGTTTCCTGGTATGAGCCAGGATGGGTTTCCCCATTCGGGTATCCCCGGCTAAGCTCGCCAGACGGCTCACCGAGGCTTTTCGCAGTCTTGCCGCGCCCTTCTTCGGCCCTTGGCCCCAAGGCATCCACCGTAGACTCTTAATAACTTGACCCACATTAAGGATCATTTACTCGGTCTATCGTTATTGACAGGATTCAGTTGTTAAGGTGCGCAAAAAAACGGCTGGCAATTCCCCAGCCGTACTGTAAGGCCTGCCGAAGTGCTTATGTCAATCAGAAAATGTCATCATGTCATCGCTTCACTTAACCGTCTTGCCAGTTTAAGACACCCTATAACACCTGTCAAGCGTTTATCGCCGCGAATTTCCAACAGCCCACGAAGATTCTCCATCACAACTCGTCCATCTACCCAATTGCGCCATCCGACAAGCAATGGGCGGGAAGCCAAAGTCCTTTCCCCCACGGCAGCAAAGTTACACGGGTGGCTCAAAAGCAGGCAGCACGAACCCACACACAAGCGTGATATACTTCCCCCAGCCAACTCCACAGCCCAACAATCCCGGACAGGCAAATTGCAAGACCAAGCCCTACAAGGCGTCCGCGTACTCGACCTGACGCACCATGTCGCCGGTCCCTACTGCACCAAACTGCTCGCCGACTTCGGCGCGGAGGTCGTCAAGATAGAGCGGCGCGAAGGCGACCCGGCGCGCAGCATGCCGCCATTCGCCGGCGACGAGCCCCACCACGAACGCAGCTTGCTGTTCGCCTACCTGAACACCGGCAAAAAGAGCATAACAATCAATCTGAAGACCGCCGCAGGCAGGTCGCTGTTGCGCCGGCTCCTCGCCCACACGGACATACTTGTGGAAAACTTCGCACCCCGCGTGATGCCGTCGTTGGGCATTGACTACGATACGCTCGCGGAAATCAACCCGTCGCTCGTAATGGTGTCCATATCGAACTTCGGACAGACAGGTCCATACCGCGACTACAAAGCGGCGGACATCATCCATTACGCGCTTGGCGGGCTGATGTACATATTCGGGTCGGCAGAGCGAGAGCCGCTGAAGCACGCGCTCCGGCAAACGCAATTCAAGGCGGGCACGAATGCCGCGACTGCCGCGCTAATCGGCTGGTATCACAGCCAACTCACCGGCGAAGGGCAACACATCGACATATCCATACAGGAATGCGTAACATCCGCGCTGCGCGACACCACATCGCTCTACACATACGCGGGCAGCACGCGACAGCGACAGCCCACATACACCGGCGACATGCCGCGCAGTCCCGTGCCGACCGAGGACGGCTACATCGTGCCGATTCACTTCGGCGGCGCGGTTGACTGGGACGGCGTGGCGGATTTCATAGACGCGCCGGCGCTCAAAGACGACGCATTCACCACGCCCGAAAGCCGATTCGACAATGCGCAAGCGCTGCAAGAGGCGCTCGAAGCGGGCATGGCAAAGTGGCGCAAGTTCGACCTGATGCGCGAGGCGCACAAGCGGCGCGGACATATCTACGGCGTCGTGCACAGCCCCGCGGAAGTGCTCGCCAGCGAACAATACGCCGCGCGCGGCTATTTCGCCAACATCGAACACCCCGTCATCGGCGAGGCTACCTATCCCGGCGCGCCCGTCATCATGAGCGAGACACCTTGGCAAGCGAACGCACCCGCGCCGGCGCTCGGCGAGCACAACCACCAAATCCTACGCGACCGTCTAGGCTTATCCCTAGACGACCTCAACCTTCTAAACGCTTCGGGAGTTGTGTGATATGCCCCTACCCCTCTCAGGCGTCCGCATAGTAGAGATGGGCCAGCTCATCGCCATCCCGCACGCCATCAAACTGCTGGGCGATATGGGCGCGCAAGTCATCCGCATCGAGTCGTGCGCGCGGCTGGACAATTATCGCACCAGCTCCATATACGCGAACAGCGTCGAAGGGCGGCACTGGGACAAGGCGGCAAACTTCTACGAGCAGAACCGCAACAAGTACAGCCTGACGCTCGAACTGAACGACGACGATTGCATCGATGCCCTGCGCGAGCTGATAAGCGTCAGCGATGTCTTCGCCGAAAACTTCACGCCCCGCGTGATGCGCAACTTCAAGCTGGAATACGAAGACCTGCGCCAAGTCAAGCCCGACATCATCATGGTCTCCTCCACCGGCTACGGATACACGGGTCCTTGGGCAGACTACGGCGCTATCGGCTTCACCACAGAAGCAACATCAGGCTTGTCGCACATCAGCGGCTACAAAGACGGCCCGCCCGTCCTACCCGAAATCCCATACGCGGACTACACCGCCGCCGAGCACACCGCATTCGCCATCATGGCAGCACTCGCATACCGTGCGCGTACAGGCAAGGGACAATTCATCGATGTGTCGCAGTCCGAGACGCTCACATCCACCATTCCCGAGGCGATTCTGGATTATTCCGTGAACGGACGCATCGCAGAGCGAATCGGCAACCAGGACACGCTGATGTCGCCTCACGGCTGCTATCCTTGCGTTGGCATCGACAAGTGGATAGCCATCGCCGTATCGACCTCCGCCGAGTGGCGCGCGCTGTGCGATGTGCTGCAACGACCGGATTGGCTCGCCGATGACCGTTTCGCGGGCTCGCTATCGCGCTGGCAGCACCGTGACGCGCTCGACGAACTGATTGCCGGAGAAACGGCGCAGCACGAGCAAAACGCCCTTATGAACGCATTGCAGGCGAATGGAGTGCCGGCAGGCGCAGTGCTTGACGGCAAAGGCTTGCTGTTCGACCCGCACCTGAAAGAGCGAGATTTCTACGAAGTCGCGCACCACGAACCCATCACCGAAATGCCGCCGCTGCCCTACACCAGCCGCCCGTGGAAGTTCTCCAAAACGCCCGCCGCTCACCGCACGGCGGCGCCAACACTGGGACGCGACAACCGCTTTGTGCTGCGCGACATCATCGGCGCATCGCCATCGCACATCGACGCGATGCAAGACAGAGGCGCAATCGGCACCGCGCCGCCAAACCCGCGACCGCCGCGCGTCGCATCAACCGCAGAGCAGCTCCGCCGCGGCCAGATTTTCGCCCACGACCCCAACCACCGCCAAAACCTATCCCGCCGCTTCTAGGCAACGGGAATCCCTTCCCACGAGACGACTTCACAAATCCCTAATGTTGTCATCCCGCGCTGTCTTTGTCATTCCGCGCTCTCCTTGCCATTCCGAACCTACTCCCATGTCATTCCGAACGCAGTGAGGAATCTGAAGCATGTCCCCGCGAAGGCAAGGATCGTCGCAAGCAAACCCGTTTTCCGACTTTACGACGAACGGGCTTTGCTATTTCGACCGTCCGAATGGAAACGCTATCATCCATATCTAAGGTCTTTCGATTATTCAGGCAAGGTCTCTCAATTATTCATCTCATTGTGATTATTCAGGTATTATTCATGTCATTTCGAGCGAAGCGAGAAATCTAAACGCGTTGACTACGAACAGGCTTATTTCCACACAGCGTTTCAGACCCTTCACTTCGTTCAAGTTGATAACCGAAATACCCTGAATCCACAAGACAATTTCAAAAGTCCCTTCCCCCTTGATGGGGGAAGGTTAGGATGGCGGTGAAATATGTGTCCACCACCACCTTTTGCAAATGTCTCACCTTCCAAAATCACCCCTTGACAACCCAATCACCTGTCCTCATAATAAGAACATATGATTACTAACACTCAAGCCCTGTCAGCCCCTGGTAAGCAATGTAGGGAACTGATAACTGAAAACTGATAACTGATAACTCACTCCCATGTGCATCCAAAACACCTTACAACAGAAAATAGCCAATCTCACCAACGACGGTGAGACCATAGCCATGTTCTTGACAGACACGATGCAAAGCGACAGCTATGCCATCAAGCACTGCCACAAGTTGGACGCCGCACGCCTGCTATCCAAGTACGGCTTCGCGCAAGTCGAAGGCAATGTCATACCCTTCGACCCAACCGGCG
>VXNZ01000040.1 GCA_009840355.1 Chloroflexota bacterium | reverse complement strand
GAGACAATTCCTAAACGATGATGAATGACGGAAACTGTCACTGAAGTGCCGTTATTCGTAATCTCGTAGCTGCCACCCAACCGTCCGCCGGCCCTCGCGGATCTCCGTTACTCGCCCGCGCTTCTCCAGTTGTCTCAACACGAAATCGGTCATTTGACGTTCCCGCGGCGCTGGCACTCCAGCCCGAAAAGCCACCTCAAGCGTACTCAGCGGAGGTGTCCACTCTCTAGCCTCTGTCAGAACATCCAGCACGACCTCCTCCAACACCTCAATGCAAATCAAGGTGAGTTCAAACCGCTCCCGCCTTCGCATGTCCAGCATCTCCACTCTCTCCCAAGGAGGAACCAAATGACTACCCCTGTTGAAGAACGAAAACAACGAGAAAAAACTACTCTTCAGGAAGTTCTCAAGGCTATCGAGAACATACCTGGCATCACCATCTTCAGCTACTGGGACGGAACTGAGTTGCCACCATGGCACCGCATCTTCTTTCAAGCGGACTCTGATGACGATGCAAAGAATGCGGCGACGACCTACTTTGACGCAGGCATTAGAATACTCAACCTCGCTCGGGTCTGGGACTTTTCAGCCAAGGGTATAGGCGACCCATATTGGATAATGGAGTTTGACCCCTACCACTCTAGGCAGGTCTGATGCATTGCCCTGCTTTCTCCAATTCGATGCACGTGAAGCACTCGCTACGATTTTCACCCGGTCCCGAAGTTGTGTTGCCGCGCTGGACGATTGCCTGTAGGTACGGGCAATTAGCGCAGACATGATAGACCGGGCGTCGGACGCCAGAACCGTCTTCGCATCCGTCTGGTTCGGTGGAGTGCCATGCAGGTCTTATTGTCATGCTCGTTCCTTTCATCTTTCCATGAGATCAAGACGATGATGGTACTCGAAAAGGAGACGCCGCCTCATCCACGTATACGGTTATAAACCTCCAATTTGACCTTGAGCCTCCATCAAATTCGTTACCATGCTCGAAAACCGCAGTAATCCGGTAAGTCGTAGTTTCGGTTGGGCTGACCGTGTGGCTCCCATCGGCGGGGTATTTGGTGGTGGTCTCGGGCCAGTCGTCTTGATACGTCCGGCCAGCCCCTGGTAGGGATGAAATATTCACCCAGTGCGTGTGCCGCGTCGTCCATGCCAAGGTTGCGTACTCGCCGGCCGATATGTGATACGGAGTGACGCTCAGGGTATAGAAATGCGGAGACTCATGAATATCGACAAAGAGTGTTGACTCAAAGGATGCGCCTTCTGCATTGGTCATACGCAATTTGTAATGGGTATCGTTTTCATGCCTGATCTCGCGTAAACCCACAGCTGGTACCGTTTCCCACTCATCCCGCCATTCGTCTCGGTCTTGCGCCTGTAGTTCTACCTTCGCGGCGTTGTGAACGGCCCAGAAGAGATGAGCTGGGTGATTTGGAAATATTACTTGGTCTTTCTCGACGTCAAATCGTAGCAAGAAGGTTGTCCGGCAGGGATCGCTTTGCTCGTCTTGTGCTGAAACAGGGGTTGGGCTTGAGTTCGCCGCCAACACAATCGATACGGCCAAGCAAATCATTATCCAGGGCTTCATGTGGCACCTCCTCACGACCCACGACGGGGCGGATTGCTACAGCCGCTGAGCCCATTGCATACGCGCCGCGAGGAGGCACGGAGTGCCCCTTGTGAGCGTATGCGGGACAGCTGCCGTCAGCAGTCCGAAATGGGTAGAGAAGGCGGGCTCCTCTACGGCTGTAGCGGCGTTATGGTACGCCGAGCGTAGGCGGAGCGTCAACTTGTTATTTCAGATATCCAAATATGGCGATTTGGATATTGACAGCAGCAAGTATGCAGGTTAGAATCTCAATGCCATGATATTGAGGGCACTATGAACACGGCAGAATCGAACAAGCCTAGGTCGGTGAGCGAAGTTCTGTTAGAGGAGCTAAAGCTACGCGATTGGTCGCAGAACGACCTCGCCGAAGTGCTTGGACAATCCACTCAATGGGTAAGTCGTTTAGTTGTAGGTCGCAGGGCTATCGACGCCGATGTTGCGGTTGCGCTCGGCGCTGCACTCGGAACTACGGCTGAATACTGGCTCGATATTGATTCGCGTTACCGGCTTGCCAATGCCAATGCCAATGCCAGGGTCTCAAACGTGGAACGTCGAGCCAAGATTTTTAGTAAGGCGCCAGTCACAGAAATGATCCGGCGAGGTTGGATACCGGGTTCAAAAGACATGGATATTTTAGAAGGTAATTTACTGAGCTTCTTTAACATCAATTCGCTTGACGAGACTCCACAACCAATACCCCATGCTGCTCGGAAATCCACAGAGTACACATTAGTGACGCCTCCACAGATGGCATGGTTGTTCCGCGCTCGCAATTTGTCCCAAGGTGTAGCGGCTAGGTCATTTACTTCCAACCGTTTCGAGCAAGCCCTAGATGATCTAAAAACGCTATTGGAGCATCCCGCAGACATCCGTAGAGTGCCCGCTGTGCTCGCAGAAGGAGGAGTTCGACTTCTCGTGGTGCAACCCTTATCCAAGTCCAGAATTGACGGCGCGTCTTTCTGGTTAGATTCTAAATGTCCTGTTATAGTTTTATCGATGCGTTTTGATCGCATCGACTATTTTTGGCATACACTATGGCATGAATTGGGCCATGTTCATAACCGGGATAGCTTTGCATTAGATCAAGACATGTTGCCAGAAGAGCAATCGCAGGGCGAATACTGTCGTCCCGAGTCTGAGTTGATGGCTGATAACTTTGCAGTTCAAAACCTAGTGCCACAGGATCGACTGGACGATTTTATACTGCGGGTGTCGCCACTATTTTCTAGAAATCGGTTGGTGGGTTTCTCCAAGTTACGAGGCGTACATCCTGGGATAGTTGTCGGTCAGCTTCAACACAGAGGAGAGATTGGCTATACTAATCATAGGAATTTACTTGTCAAAGTACGTGAGATTCTCATTGAATCTGCCTTGACCGATGGGTTCGGACAGATACTTCCCGTCAATATTCCGTGAGGGATTATGGCTCGCGCAAACAACTACAACGCTCAATTGCAACGAATCGTGCAGCGTTATCGGGATGCCGGAGGCGAATGGCCAGTCGAAAACACGACGCGGACAATCGCGGAATGGGCCTATTCTCATGGTGAATGGCAACCAAAGCAATCACCTGTGGATCAACTCGCTGCGGACTTGGCTAAAGCCATGCGCGAAGAATATATTACGGATCCCCAGGGTCGCACCGTTCGAGCAAAACACGCAGTTCGTAGCAAGCAAGGTGTTCTCTGGGATGATATCCGAACGGCATCAACTGATCATATGCACATGGCATTGCAACAGCGCCGCCAACAAATTGTTAGCGATTGCAAGCAGCTAAAAAACGACGCCGAGCTAGAGGCGGCTGCGTGACTCCCTCGCTCATCAACAGATGGCTGCTTGGGCAATCTGATCCGCATCTGCCGCATTCCGTCTATGTTGCCCATCAGGACGTGTGCGAGCATAGTAACAACATAAGTCAGCGTGGCCAGTGCAACGTGCAGGTTGATCTTGGTCATGCTCCGGTATCTGTGTTGGTCCAGTAGTCGAGAGCGTTTGTTGCTACCGAAGTAGCGCTCTATAGATTGCCGGTAGCGATAGATGTCTCTAAACTCTCGACTGGCGCGAGCGATTCTCCCGACCTTGCGTAGTATCTCAGCGCTTTCGTCGGAATTCTCGTAGCAGGTGTCCCGGCAGTAAAGTGAGAACGCCAATTGGTTCTTTAGGTGGCAACCTTCGGGGTTGCAACGGAACAGATGGCCGCGTTCAGGGTATGTTTCGACGTATTGCATGGGCTGGTTACCAATGCAAATAGGTCGGCCCTTTGAGTCGTACAAATCGCCTTTTTTGTAAGTGTCGCGGATGAGGATGATCGGAGCGATCATACGATCATCGAGGAATTTATAATTCTTTGTGCTGTCGTAGCCCTTGTCGCAGACCGCGTACTCAGGATCGAGCCAACGATGTTCGGCCAAAGCTTTCTTGACCAATTTGGGAAGCTGAGGGCTATCGGAGGCGTTGGCCGGCAGGAGGATATTGGTGAGCGGTATGCCGTACACAGCGTCATTCACCTGATGGACTTTGTAGCCGAACGTGTACTCGACGTTGGTGCCGTCCTTGGTTCGGTGAGAGGTCTTGTGGCCCCAGCGGGCATCTGGGTCGGTGGGTGGGTCACGTCGTGGGTGCGCAAACGTCGGCACGTGGGTTGAATCTATGGCGATGATGGAGCCAACTGAATAGTCGTCGAACTTACGTTGATTGTCGATTAGACGAGCGAGACGGTCTATTGTGTCGATGATGGATTGATAGATGAGATCGACGTGAGCGGAGAGGCGCTTGAAGAATCTGGAGATCATCGATTCGGACGGCACCCGGTCGCCCAACCGGCATATCTCACGGAGCCTGGGATCAATGCGCAGTCGGTCCACCAGCTTGCTGGCGTCAGGTATGCTAAGGAGGTAGCGGGACAGGATGGCACGATACATCGCGTCAACCGGGTAAGGAGGCCTGCCGGTGTAGTTGTAGGCGCGGAGGGTGTCGAAGAGGGGGTCGTAGTCGGCCAGATCAAGTGCTTGTTGGAGTTGGTCGTAGCCGGTGAGTTTGGGTAGTGCTTCTAGGATTTGCGATAAGTCTTCGGGAGGGGTAACATCGTAGTAACCCATAAGGCTCTCCGTGGGCTAGGCGAAGTCCCTCTGACTGCAATCGACAGGACGACGCCGAAGGGTTGGGGCCGCCTTCCAGTTGGCGCTGGAGGGCGGTTCTGCGGATCAAACGAAGTGTTTCATGAGTTTGCTATACGGCCGCATGGGTGTTCGTGTTGACAATCTGCCTACGCTTTGGTAGAATATACGTGTGGGTAGGCGTGGAGCCTACGCTCAAATGCCAAGAGGAGAGGGGTTCGTTCGAGCTGATTGAGTTGCCAGAATTGGTAGTTTCGGTTAGGCTGTAAGGACATAAAGATCACCTCCTTTCTGGTGACATACGAGACCCCCGAAAGGGCCTCGACGAATAAGGGCGCTGCTGAAGTTTTCCAGGCTGTAGGCAGCGTCCTTGCCGTGTATGTGACCGTCCATTATAGGGATTTGCGGCGGTCAATTCAAGCGATTTCCGGGTTATTTGTGCTAAAAGCTTGCTTGATCGTAGTGACGTGTTCCGTCGTATCGATGACGGTTATCGTCATCAGAGTTTAGGAATCACCGGTTTAGGAATTGTCTCG